>JBDTKD010000145.1:0-3689 GCA_039935515.1 Bradyrhizobium sp. | reverse complement strand
AGCCCGGCACCGGAAGATCGAGAACGTCCTTGTCGATATAGACGCCGGACTCTCCCGTCTCGGCGAGGACGATGAATTCGTGGCTGAGGTCGCCGCCGATCGGGCCGGTTTCCGCCCGCATCGGGATCGCCTTCAATCCCATCCGTGCAAAGGTCCGCAAATAGGCCACGAACATCCGGTTGTAGGAGCGCCGCGCGGCCGCCTCGTCGATATCGAACGAGTAGGCGTCCTTCATCAGGAATTCGCGCCCGCGCATGACGCCGAACCGCGGTCGCTGCTCGTCACGAAATTTCCACTGGATGTGGTAGAGGTTGAGCGGCAGGCTCTTGTAGGATTTCACATAGGCGCGGAAGATCTCGGTGATCATTTCCTCGTTGGTCGGCCCGTACAGCAATTCGCGCTTGTGGCGGTCGGCGATGCGCAGCATCTCCGGGCCATAGGCGTCGTAGCGGCCGCTTTCGCGCCAAAGGTCGGCCAGCTGCAGCGTCGGCATCAACAGTTCGAGCGCGCCGGCGCGGTCCTGTTCCTCGCGCACGATCCGCTCGATCTTCTTCAGTACCCGCAAGCCCAGCGGCAGCCAGGCATAGATGCCGGCAGCCTCCTGCCGGATCATGCCGGCGCGCAGCATCAGCCGGTGCGACACGATCTCCGCTTCCTTCGGATTCTCTTTCAGGATGGGCAGAAAAAACCGCGACAGTCGCATGGGAAAATCCGGGGAATCGGTGAGACAGCGTAGGCCGGCAGTGAAACCGGATCGGCTGTGAAAACACAAGGGCGGACGCCGCAAAAGCCGCTGGCACCGCGGTATTTCCGGCCCTTTCCACCCCATTGACGGCGTGATTAAGGCGCGGGGCCGGTCACGGATCGCGGATCGGTTGGAGCCCTTGCGGTCTTCACGGCGCCGGCACTTCGAAGTCATCTTCCAGCGTGATTTTCTGGAAATCGGTCAGGGCATCGATCCGCACATGCCAGCGTCCGGGCTGCGGTATTGGCACGTCGGCGACGTGCCAATAGCCGTCGGCACCGAGGATTGCCTTGCGCTCCAGAGGTTCGATACCGCGCTCCGGCAGGCTCAGGACCAGCGTGGCTTCCTTTGCCCGCAGCAGATCTCCATCCCCGGACATCAGTTGCAGCACGAAGCTGTCGGTGCCGACCGCGCCTGGAGAAATCAGAACCTGGAACATGGCGCGCTCGGAATGGATATGGATCGCCAGCGGCGCGGCTGTCGCAAGCCGGAAGCTCGCGAACGCGATCCCGGCCATGAGAAGCAGCGACCGGCCCGGGTCTGGCATCACTGGCCTCACATCTTCGCGCCGGAATGTTCGGGTATCTTCTTCATATCCATGCCGCCAGAGGCCGCCCCCGGCGCTTGCGCGCCGACGCCCTCTACCGTGAACGCGAGCGTGACCTTGCCTGCTTTTTCGAAATCAAGGACAACCGGCACCTTGTCGCCCTGCTTGAGCGGACTTTTCAGGTCGAACATCATCAGATGATATCCGCCGGGTGCGAGCTTCACCGTCTTGCCGGGTTCGATGGTCAGGCCGTTGTCGAGCGCCCGCATCGTCATGACGCCGTTCCTGGTGGCCATTTCGTGGACCTCGACCTTGCCGGCGACGTCGGCCGAGCCGCCGATCAGCCGGTCGGCCGTCGTCCCCTTGTTCTCGATGGTCAGATAGGCGCCGCCCACCTTGGCACCGCCCGGCGTGGCGCGGGCCCAGGCCTGGGTGATTACGAGATCGCCGGTCCTGACTTCCTGGGCCAGCGCGACCCCGGCGAGACCATATCCGAGCATGGCGATGGCCGCGATTAGACCGGCCACTGATCTCAATACCGTTTGTTTGATCTGCATTTTGTCCTCTCTTATGCGCTCATCGATTTACAGAAGATGGGTCGCGGGATGCATCGTGCCGAGCATCCCGACAATGGCGAAGATGGCCAATCCCAGGCCGATCTCGATCGTGCTGTTGCGCGTCAGTTGACGAAGCGCGTCGAGTTGCGGTCCATTCGCCATCGCGAGGCCAAGCCGCGGCGTTAACCAGAACCGGTTCACCGCCGCGAACACCAGCATGACGGCGAAAACCCCGAGCTTGAGCATCAGGAGCCGCCCGTATTCAGTGACAAGCAATGCGTGAACCGAGCCGACCAGAAACCATGCGTTGACAATTCCGCTTGCGGCCAGCGTCGCTACGCTGATGGCGCCCAGCGTCGAAAACCTTCGCGTTGCATCCCGGGCCTGCGACGCCCACGCCACGGTGGGGTGACGACCAACCGCGGCGAGCAGAAGCACCAGCGGCACCAGGCCTCCGATCCAGGCCGCCGCGGCAAGGAGATGCAGCACATCGGCCGCAACGTGCAGGTTGCCGATCGCACCCAGCGTCGACCCGGCATGGCCCGCCCAGGCGATCGCGGCGGTCAGGCCCAGCGCTGCTGCGAATGCGAGCCAATCCGTCCACGGAACCCGCTGATACGTCAGACAAACGGCCAGAACGATCGCCAGCAGGCTTCGTATTTCAACAACCAGCCCGAATTGCGTCTGGTCCAGTACCGTCCACAGCACATGTGCGGTCATAGCCTCACCAAACGGCAGTCCGCTCATCGAGACGGCCTCAAGCATGAGCCAGATCACCCCCGACAACGCGGTAACCGCCAGACCGATCCAGGCGACACGCAGCGTTTGGGTCCGGACCAGTTTTGCAGCGGGCTCGGCGTGGAGAGCGGGCTTCGCCACCACGGTCCGGAATATCACGGTTCCGGCCGTCATCGCCGTCGCGCCAAAGTGTATCGCACGAACCGCGATCAAGGGTTCGTTGACCCCCGCTCCGAGCCAGTCCATTCGAATTTGCCTACTGACCGACCTGAAACGTGAAGCTGCCGTCGGTGGTATGCGAGTCGATCGAAAGCACACGCCACGTCACATGATAGGTTCCGCTGCCGCCTGGGCGCAGCGAGACCGACATCTGGTTGCCACTGACCCGGCTTTTGCCGGTATCGGCGCGTTTGCCGGCGGGGTCGGTCACGGTGACGGTGCTGAAGGCCGGCTCCAGCTTTTGGGTGAACCACAGGGCCACATCGCGTGGCACCGTCGCAACCTTGTTACCGACCCGAGGTTCGGCGTGGTCAAGCATGGCATGCGCCGACGCTTCGCCGGTGGCGAACAACAGCAGCAGCGGAATGATCCCGAAAACAGATGAGCGTTGCATGGTCAATTCCCTGGAAACAGTCTTGCGGCCTGGACCGCGTTGCCAAAGATCGGCTTGCCGATCCCGTGCGGATCGATGTCGTCGAGGTAAAGATGCAATTGAGCGATGACGCCTACATTGGTGCCGCTCTCCCGGTTGATCGGGATCAGAGCCTCGATGCCGACCTGAAAGGTATTGCCGACCCAGATGACACCGGGATTGATGGTGCCGGTCGTCATCGTTCCCGAGGTCAGCGTATTTGCCACAGGGGTCTGCAGGTTGGCTTCAACCAGCGGGATCAGGTGATTAATGAAATCCGGCAGGCCGAGGTCGGTTACGGCGGACTTCAGATACGGCATGCTGTACTGAATCGATCCGCCCCAGTTCAGAACCCGCGCATTCAACTCGGTATCGACCGTCGGACCGCCGGTATCGGGATCGATGCCGAAAGTGGTGGTCGAATTGCGGCCCGGGATCCCGTAACCGAGTTGACCAGTGATCGCGATGGGT
>JBDTKD010000144.1:0-4311 GCA_039935515.1 Bradyrhizobium sp. | reverse complement strand
CCGGGGTGGTTTCCGACGTCGAGCGCCGCGCGCTGGCGCTGACCGGCTCGGGCGACCTGATCTGGGACTGGGATGTCTCGGCCGACAAGGTGTTCACCAGCCCGGAAACCGAAAGCCTGCTCGGGCTGAAGCGCGGCACGCTGGAAGGCCCTGCGGCGAAATGGCTCGAAGTGCTGCACCCGCTCGACCAGGACCGCTTCCGCGCCGCGCTCGACAGCGTGCTCGACCAGCGCCGCGGCCGGCTGGTGCAGGATTTTCGGCTGCGCACGCCAGACGGCCATTTCATGTGGTTCGCACTGAAAGCCCGGCCGGTGGTCGGCTCCGATGGCGAAGTCTCGCGGGTGGTCGGCACGCTGACCGACGTGACCGAATCCAAGAATGCCGAGGAACGCCTGCTGCACGATTCGGTGCATGACAACCTCACCGGTCTGCCGAACCGCAAATTGTTCATGGACCGCCTCAGCGCTGTCGCAAGCTTTGCCAAGACCATGCCGAACCTGCGGCCGACGCTGATGGTGATCGATCTCGATCGTTTCAAGCAGGTCAACGATTCCGTCGGCATCGCGGTCGGCGATTCGATCCTGCTGACGCTGGCGCGGCGGCTGACCCGCATCCTGAAGCCGCAGGACACCCTGGCCCGGCTGGCCGGCGACCAGTTCGGCCTGATCCTGATGTCGGAACAGGATTCGACGCGGATCACCGCCTTCGCCGAGACCATTCGCAAGACCGTCCGCGCGCCGATCGCCTTCAACGACCGCGAGATCTTCCTGACCGCCTCGATCGGTCTCGCGCTGAGCGATCCGCAGACGCAACTGTCCGAAGAAATCATCAAGGACGCCGAACTCGCGATGTATCATTCCAAGCGGATCGGCGGCGACCGCATCGACGTCTACAAGCCGGCGATGCGCGCGCGCAAGACCGACCGGCTGACGCTGGAATCCGAATTGCGCCGCGCCATCGAACGCCAGGAAATCACCATCCTGTACCAGCCGATCGTGCGGCTCGAGGATCGTTCGATCGCCGGCTTCGAGGCGCTGGCGCGCTGGGATCATCCCAAACTGGGGCGAATGTCGCCGACGGAATTCATCGCCATCGCCGAGGAGATCGGGCTGATCGTCGATCTCGGCATGTTCGTGATGGACCAGACCGCAAGGCAGCTCGCGATCTGGCAGCGCGCGATGCGCTCGCGCGAGCCGATCTTCGCCAGCGTCAACGTCTCCTCGCGGCAATTACTGCGGCACGACCTGATCCACGACATCCGCACCGTGCTGTCGCGTTCCTCGGTGGCCCGCGGCACGCTGAAGCTTGAACTGACGGAATCGCTGGTGATGGAAAACCCGGAGCATGCGGCGCAGATGCTGACCCGCATCCGCGAGCTCGGCATCGGGCTGTCGCTGGACGATTTCGGCACCGGCCACTCCTCGCTGGCCTATCTGCAGCGCTTTCCGTTCGACACCATCAAGATCGACCAGTCGTTCGTGCGAACCACCAGCCGCGGCACGCGGCCGGTGATCCTGAAATCGATCATCGCGCTGGCGCACGACCTCGGCATGGACGTGGTGGCCGAGGGCGCCGAGACCGATTCCGACGCGGTGGAACTCTACCAGCTCGGCTGCGAATACGCCCAGGGCTTTGCCTTCGGCGAGCCGATGGACGCCGACGCCGCGATGCGGCTGCTCACCGAGGAACGGCTCGAGGCGGCAAGTTAAGGGTTTGCTTCGGGTCGTCCCCGCGTACGCGGGGACCCATACGCCGCGGCTTCTCATTGTGGCGGTGCAGTCGCCTTTTGCAACAACGACGGCCGGTGGTTATGGGTCCCCGCGTTCGCGGGGACGACGCGCATCATTCGGCATCCGCTTGAACCGCACTCGCCTGCCGTCAGCGAGCCGCGTCGCGATGTAGCCGGCGGCGAGGCAGGCCTCGCGCTGCGGCATCTTTTCCTGCGGGCTGCGCAGCGTCTCCCACCACGAGGCGCGGTGAGCCGCGCGCGGCAGCGCCGCATCGAGGATCTGCTCGATCTGCTCGAAGCTCAGCACGAATTCGGGGACCGTCTGCTTCTTCAGATATTCGCGCAACGCGGCGTAGTCGTTCACATGCGCTCCCCTTGGGTGCTTAAGCGGTTTTCGCCAGGGCCCGCGTGACCGCCTCCGGTTCCTTTTCGACAACCCTAAGAAGGATACGCGCGCTACGTTCTGGCTGGCGGCGGCCCTGCTCCCAATCACGCACGGCCGACAACGCGAAACCATAGGTTTGCGCAAAACTCTGCTGCGAAAGGCCAAGCTGGGTGCGGATCTTCTTGACGTTGACCCGCGCCGGAACATGAATGCGGTAACTGCGCTTGTTTCCGGATCCCTCGAGATAGGCCCTGGCTTCGCCAAGACCGGCCTTGATTTTGTCGAATGCGGCCTTGGTCATCTTCGCCTCCGATAACTCTCGACCAAAAGTGGATTGCTTCGTCGCTCGCGCTCCTCGCAATGAAGGCGGCGCAATCCGCGGGGCCGTCACTTCTCCAGATATTTCTTCATCTCCGCGCGCAGGCCGTCGCGCAAATCCGCGCGGGCCATTCCGAAGGCGATATTGGCGCGGAGAAAGCCGGCCTTGGAGCCGCAATCGTGCCGCTCGCCCTCGAATTCGACGCCGTAGAAGCGTTGGGTCCTGGCCAGCCCGATCATGGCATCGGTGAGCTGGATCTCGCCGCCGGCGCCGCGCTTTTGGGTTTCCAGGATCCTGAAGATTTCCGGCTGCAGGATGTAACGCCCGGTGATCGAAAGATTCGACGCCGCGGTGCCCTTCGGCGGCTTCTCCACCATGCCATCAACCTCGAACATCTTGCCGTGGCGCTTGCCGACGCCGCAGATGCCGTATTGGTGCGTGAGATGGTCGGGCACCGCTTCCACCGCGATCAGGTTGGATTTGTCGGCGAGCTTGCCTGCGGCCTTGACCATCTGCGCCAGACAGCCCGGCGTATGGAGCACGAGTTCATCGGGCAGCACCACGGCGAACGGCTCGTTGCCAACAATGTCGCGGGCGCACCACACGGCGTGGCCGAGCCCGTGCGGCGCCTGCTGCCGCGTAAAACTGATGGCGCCGGCTTCCGGCTGGTCGCGCGCCAGGATGTCCATCTCGGCCTTTTTGCCACGCGCGGCGAGCGTGGCGTCGAGTTCATACATCCTGTCGAAATGATCTTCGATGACGCTCTTGTTGCGGCCGGTGACAAAGATGAAATGTTCGATGCCGGCCTCCTTGGCCTCGTCGACCACATACTGGATCAGCGGCTTGTCGACGATGGTCAGCATTTCCTTCGGCATGGCCTTGGTGGCGGGCAGGACGCGGGTGCCGAGGCCGGCGACCGGAAAGACGGCTTTGCGGATTTTCATGGGATGACGGAGTGCCTTGAGAGAGCGTGCGGAAAGCGCGGCTTGAGGTATGTTGGTAGCTGGTTTTGCGGCCCGGAACAAAGGCGGATGTGGGGTTCCCGTTGCCGCAAGGAACAAGCCGGCCAGCATGGGCTGTAATCCTGACAACAAAATCCCGTGTTTGTTAAGGTGGTGGCAACCGTGACAGGGCCTCTTGAACGCGGGTGCGGGCAGGACACGACGCTGCGGAGGGGATAGTTGGCGAACTGGCAAACGAGTGCGATCGTGATGATCGCGGCGCTGCTGGTGTCCGGCGAAGCGCGGGCACAGGCATCCTCCGGCGGCGGCCCGCTGGGCTTTCTCGACAGCATTTTCACCGGCTCGCGCTCGAAAGGCGGACAAGCCGCGCCGCAACCCGGCACCGCGGCGCCGACGCCATCCGAACCGGCCGCGAGCAGCGCGCCGCTGCCATGGAGCGGCGAGGACGGCGCCTCCGGCCACCCCCTGATGACCGCAAGCGCCATCCGCGAAGCCGCGGCGAATTTCGACCATTGCGTCGCCTCGATGTGGCCGGATGCCGCCCGCCGCGGCATTTCGCAGCAGAGCTTCCAGCGCTTTACGGCCGGGCTCGCGCCCGATCTGCGCATCATGGATTTGATGGACTCGCAGCTGGAATACACCAAATCGATCTGGGACTATCTCGACATTCTGGTGAACGACAACCGCCTCGCCACCGGCCGCGACATCCTCGTGAAATACAAACCGCAGTTCGATGCGATGGAAAGGGCCTACGGCGTCGACCGCCATGTCATCGCGGCAATCTGGGGCATCGAATCGAACTATTCCACCCAGATGGGCGATCGCAGCGTGCTGCAATCCACCGCGACGCTCGCCTGCATCGGCCGCCGCCAGGGCTATTTCAGGGACGAGTTCCTGTCAGCGCTGGAAATCCTGC
>JBDTKD010000143.1:0-3718 GCA_039935515.1 Bradyrhizobium sp. | reverse complement strand
AGAACGTCCATCCGGTATCCACGCCGCCTGCCACGAGCGCATACAACGTGCAGAGCCCGCCGGTAATGTTGAGATACCAACTGAATAAGTTCAGTTTGGGAAAGGCGACATCGCGCGCGCCTATCATCAGAGGAAGCAGGAAATTTCCCAGCGTCGTCGGAATCGACGGAACCAGAAAAAACCAGACCATGATGATGCCATGGAAGGTAAACAGCTTGTTATAGGTGTCGGCCGAGACGACGTCGGCCTCGGGTGTGAAGAGCTCTATGCGGACGATCGAAATCGCGATCCCGCCCAGGAAAAAGAAAAATGTGATCGAGATCGCATAAAGGATGGCGATGCGTTTATGGTCGGTCGATGTCAACCAGGACGCAAGGCTGTGGCCGGCGCCGAGATAACTTGGCTCAAGTGAGAGCGGAAGTTCGCCATCGAGTGTGGCGTCGGTCATCGCTTTTCTCCCTCGGTCGACAATGAGCGGATGTAAGCTGTGAGGCTTTGAATTTCGCCGTCGTCGAGGATGCCCTGATAGCTTGGCATGATTGGTTCATACCCCGCAACGATATCCCGCCTCGGCATCAGCATTGAATCACGCAGATAAGCATCGTCGGCGATGACGGAATTCCCGCCCGCAAGCTGCACCGGACGACCGTAAATGCCGCGAAGCTTAGGTGCGTGGACCTTGGAGGAATCGGCGTGGCAGCCGGAACAGCCGCGCGCCTCGAAAATGGCGGCGCCTTCGTTGGCCAGACTATCGCCCTGCGGCTGCGCCGAAAGCCAGCGACCGTAATCCTCCTTCGACATAACGACGATTCGTCCTGTCATGCGCGAATGATCGGTGCCGCAATACTCGGCGCAAAACAGATGAAATACCCCAAGCTTGGTAGCAGTGAACCAGGTCTCCGTGTACCGACCCGGCACCACATCCTGCTTCATTCGGAACGCTGGAACGAAGAAGGAATGGATCACATCCTGCGAGGCCATCACGAGCCGAACCGGTGTGTCGATAGGAGCATGCAGTTCGTTGATTTCGCTTGCGCCGTTGGGATGCTGCGTTTTCCACATCCATTGCTTTGCAACGACGTGAATCTCAAGAGCGTCCTTGGGGGCAACCAGTCCCGAAAGCTGGCTTGATGCCGCCCACCAGAACAGAAAGAGGGCAAGGATAAGCGTTGCGGACGTCCAGCCAATCTCGAATTCCCGGCTAAAGAACGCCGGCATGGCCCCACGCTTCGCTTTAGATCCGCGCCGATAGCGGATTGCGAAGCCGATCACCAAGACAAGAACTACCAAAATAATGACGGCAGATATCCCGAGCAGCAGGTAATAGATATCGTCTGTTCTGACGGCCTGCGCTGAAGCGGATTCTGGCATCAAAAACGAAAGCATTGTCACCGTCCGTTCTTCAGAGGGCCGCCGCGATAGCGTCGTTCAAGGAAGAGGATGAACCCGGCAAGCGCGAGCACCGTCAGAATCGCGCCGATTTCCAAAATCCGCCAGATCAGCAACGTGTACACGCCGTGAGCGGCATCGAAACCGTAGCACAAGAGCGCGATGCGATCGGTCAGCGAACCCGTATGGCCTTGACCTGCTTCGAGCAACGCGAGATGCAGGTCTCCCGGGTTGAGTGCAAGACTGGAGAGCGAGCGGGAAACCAGACCCTCTGCCGTGAGGACGATGGTGCCGGCAGGGTGGGCGAATTGATCGACGTCGGCATCATAGATGAAATTGTAGCCCATAGCCCTCGTCAGAGCTCGTATGGCGGCTCCATCGCCGCGCAGGATGGTCGTGGCCCTCGCGACTTCCGGGTTTCCGATCTGATCAAGCATGGCCTTGGCGTCGGTCAGCGAATCCTTCGGGTCTAGACCGACGACGATGAGCCTGAAATCGGAGCCCGCTCGCAAACCGGTTTCACCGAGCGCTCCCGAAGCGATTGCAAGTGCAGGTCGACAGATCGTGTGGCAAGTGAAATCGACAAAAAGCAACAGCGACGGGACATGATTCAAGATTTGAGCGAAAGTGACCGCGCGGCCGGTCAAATCATGAAACACCAGGTTCGGCGGAACAGCAGCGTTTTCTGGCGGAGCAAGAGCAACCTTTGCAAGTTCGGCCGGGCTCAATGATGCGTTTGCCGCCTGGAGGGAAATGCACAGAATGATGCCGGCTAAAAGCGATCTCATGGCTTTTGCGCTGCTCCGCCCTTGACGGCAGCGGCCGGCGTTTCGATTGGCCCGTACGCGGCTGCGCCTTTTGCTGCCACTAGCGCCATGGCCCGATCAACGGGAATTCGGATGATATTTTGACTCCGGTCGACCCATGCATAGCCATTGAGCTGCGCTTGTTGCTCCTTCTCGAACTTCGTCAGATCGGCGGCATCGTCGATCTGGAGGCGCGGCTTTCCGAATGTCTGTGGCGCAACGCTGACCGGCCCGTGTATCTCCCAATCGTAATAGATACGTGCGCCCAGGATTGACAGTCCGACGAAGGCAAGCAGGGAAAGGGCCGTGAACAGCACCGTGCGCGCCGCGACTTCGGGCGACTCCGGTCTCTGTTCCGCGTGCATGTCGTTATCTATCATGGGTCCATCTTCTGATCTCGGCTGTAACTGGCTCAGCTATCGCGATTGACAGGCTGGCCAAGACCATAAGGGCGGCTAGCGCCGCTACAATTGCTCCGGGTTCGAAACCTGGCGCCATCAGCCACAAAATATGTAGAACTACGCCGATGAGAATGAGACCGCCGATCAGGCGAAGCGCCTGCCGGTTCGCGCGAAGTTTTGAGCTGAGCAACATGGCGACGGGCACGACGGCACCTACAAGAACCGCCGAGACGATGACCCAATTCCATCCGTCTTGACCACGCCGCAAATACCACGCCGCCTTTTCCGGCAGATCGCCGTACCAGCTCACAATGAACGACATCAGGTCGATATAGACGGTGCCCAGAAGCGCAGCCATCAAGAGGCTGCCAAGATCGGCCGCCGTGTCGGAGTCCGGTTCCGGGGCTATGACCGCCGTAAAAGCCAGCGCGGAGAGAATCTGCTGGATCGCAAATCCGGCCGCGAACGCCGAAGATCCGAAACCGACATCGATCGAAAGAATCCAGTCGACTGCGACGAGGCTGATGATAAAGCCGTGGAACGCAAGTCCAATAGCTGCCGTCAGCGGGTTGCAGCGGCGCTGGACGATAAGCACGGCGAGAATTGACCAGCCGATCAGCGCGACGAATGTCCGCAGCAGAAAGGCTGGCTGGTTGAGGTAAAGATGGACCAGGTCCGGACGCGCGCTCGCGGTGCCTGCAGCCCATCGGTACGGTGCCGACAATCCGAAAGCCAACGGCAAGAATGCAACCGTGGCAAGCGGAACTGTTGCGGCACACGGCACCAGCGTAGCTGCAAGTCTATCGCCCCAGCGGCCGCCGGTAAGGCGATGAATAAGGAGCAGTACGAGACTGCCAACCGCCACGCCGCTCCAAACCACAAAGCCAATGAGCCAGCCTTGAGCCACCGGTCGCGCGCTTACAATCAGCGCGACAACTAGCGCAGCAATCATGGCAGCGGTGATCGCGAACCATTTCTTACGCGGGGTCTGCAATCCAAACGGGAATGCCTTCGCGATGCTCATGGCAATTTCTCCCGGGCATCGGGGACGTCGGAGAGTTCCGCGTGCTGGGAAGTCTGCAACGCCCGGATATAGGCGACGATGGCCCAGCGGTCGTGCGG
>JBDTKD010000142.1:0-6658 GCA_039935515.1 Bradyrhizobium sp. | reverse complement strand
CCTTTCCCGCGCCCGATCATGATCACGACCGCTGCACCGCGGACGCGCTGGTGCATGCCGAACGGGTCTGCGCGCGGCGGGCACAGAAATTCACGCCGATTCGCCGCCAGGTGCTGCAGGCGCTGCTGTCGAGCCACCGTACGCTCGGCGCCTATGAGGTGATCGACGAATTGGCCCGCTCGATGCCGCGGCCGGCGCCGATCACGGTGTACCGCGCGCTCGATTTCCTGATCGAGAACGGCCTCGTTCACCGCATCGAAAGCCGCAATGCGTTTCTTGCCTGCGCCCACGACCATGATGCCGCGGCGATGGTGGCATTCCTGATCTGCGAACATTGCGGTTCGGTCGGTGAAATTCCCGCGGTGCCGGTGGCGCAGGGCCTCAACGCGGCGGCGCGCGCCAGCGGCTTTGCACCGAAGCTTTCCGTCGTCGAAATCACCGGCACCTGCGCCCACTGCCAGAAATAACAAGACGGCGACAAAGCCGGTTACCGAGGTTCCATGGCCGAGCAAATGATCTCTTCCGCCGGGCGGCCGCTGAGCCCGGGCGCCGCCGCATTGATGCTGATGCTGTGCCTGAGCTGGGGTTTCAACCAGATCGCGATCAAGCTCGCGCTGCCGGACATCCCGCCGATGCTGCAGGCCACGATCCGCTCGGCCGGCGCCCTGCCGGTGCTGCTGCTGGTCGCGTGGATGCGCGGCGTGAAGCTGTTCGAACGCGACGGCACGCTGGGCGCGGGCCTGTTCGCCGGGGTGCTGTTCGGCCTCGAATTCGTCCTGATCTATCGCGGACTGCTGCTGACGACGGCATCGCGCGCGGTGGTGTTTCTCTACACGGCGCCGTTTTTTGTGGCGCTCGGTTCCTACCAGTTTCTCGGCGAGCGGCTGCGCGCCTCGCAATGGGGCGGCCTTGCCTTGAGCTTCGCCGGGGTGGCGGTTGCGATCGGCGTGCCCCAGCCCGACGTCGACGCCAACGTGCTTTGGGGCGACCTGATGGTGGTGGGCGGCGGCGCGATGTGGGCGGCCACGACACTGGTCGCCAAGGGCACCGCCCTGCGCCGGGCGGCCCCGGAAAAGGCATTGGGCTACCAGGTGGCGCTGTCGGTGCCGATTCTCGCCTTTGCGGCATGGTTCTCCGGTGAAACCCTGACCCGGGTTCCCGGAGCCCTCGCGCTGTCGCTGCTGGTCTATCAGGCGATCTGGGTGGTCGGATTGACGTTTCTGATCTGGTTTGCGCTGGTGCAGACTTATTCCGCCAGCAAATTGTCGGCTTTTACCTTCATCACCCCTTTGTTTGGCGTCGTGGCTAGCTATTTCATCATGCATGACACCCTGACCCCAGCGTTTGGCGCCGCGGCACTCCTGGTGATTGCCGGGCTTTATTTGGTCAATCGTCCGAGCCCGGTGATCCCGGTTCCCATTGATCCATTGCTGAATGTCACAAAAACCTGATATTCGAGGCCCCATGAACAAGCCCGAAAAACCCCCGCAAAACGACGTCGCCGGCCCCAGCGCCCGGCGAAAAACCACCCAGGTCATGGTCGGCAATGTCGCCGTCGGCGGCGGCGCGCCGATCGTCGTGCAGTCGATGACCAACACCGACACCGCCGATGTCGAAGGCACAGTGGCCCAGGTGGCAGCGCTCGCCCGCGCGGGTTCGGAAATGGTGCGGATCACCGTCGACCGCGAGGAGGCCGCCGCCGCGGTTCCGCATATCCGCGACGCCCTGCGCAAGCGCGGCATCACCACGCCCTTGATCGGCGATTTCCACTATATCGGCCACAAGCTGCTGGCGGATTACCCCGCCTGCGCCGAGGCGCTCGACAAATACCGCATCAATCCCGGCAATGTCGGCTTCAAGAACAAGCGTGACAGCCAGTTCACCGACATCGTCGAGATTGCGATCCGGAACGACAAGGCGGTGCGGATCGGTGCCAATTGGGGTTCGCTCGATCAGGAATTGCTGACTAAATTGATGGAAGAAAACGCCGCGTCGCCGAACCCGGTCGACGCCCGCGCGGTGACCCGCGAGGCCATGGTGCAGTCGGCGCTGTTGTCGGCGGCGCGCGCCGAAGAGATCGGGCTGCCGAAGAACAAGATGATCCTGTCGGCGAAGGTTTCCGCCGTGCAGGATCTGATCGCGGTCTATCAGGAACTGGCGCGGCGGTCGGATTACGCCATCCATCTCGGTCTCACCGAAGCTGGCATGGGGTCGAAGGGCATCGTGGCGTCTTCCGCCGCGCTCGGCATCCTGCTGCAGGACGGCATCGGCGATACCATCCGGATCTCGCTGACCCCGGAACCCGGCGGCGACCGCACGCTCGAAGTGCAGGTGGCGCAGGAACTGCTGCAGACCATGGGCTTTCGCACCTTCGTGCCGCTGGTCGCGGCCTGCCCGGGTTGTGGCCGTACCACTTCGACCACGTTCCAGGAACTCGCGCGCAGCATCCAGGATTTCATCCGCGACGAGATGCCGGGCTGGAAAACCCGGTATCCGGGCGTCGAGGGCCTGAACGTCGCGGTGATGGGCTGCATCGTCAACGGCCCCGGCGAGTCCAAGCATGCCAATATCGGCATCTCGCTGCCCGGCACCGGCGAGACGCCGGCCGCGCCGGTGTTTGTCGACGGCAAGAAATTCCGCACCCTGCGCGGGCCGACCATTGCCGCCGAATTCAAGGCGCTGGTGATCGATTACATCGACCAGCGCTACGGCGCCGGCAGCAAGGCGCCGGCCGATGCGGTGACGGCGGCGGAATAGGCGTAGCCCGGATGGAGCGCAGCGAAATCCGGGGCGATCTCGAAAATCGATAGGCCGGTCCCGGATTGCGCTGCGCTCCATCCGGGCTACGATGGGCGAAATGACGCTTCGTCGGAGAATCGCCATGAACTCGCTCGCCAGCAAACAGGGCCCGCGCTACCGGCCCGCGGTCGACGGCACCGAGCCCTATGAAACCATCGGCGTGGAAAAACTCACCCCGATCATCGGTGCCGAGATATCCGGCGTCGATCTTGGCGGCGCGCTTTCCAACCGCACCATGGACGAAATCCATCGCGCGCTCGCCGAAAACCTCGTGATTTTCTTTCGCGATCAGCACATCACGCCGGCCCAGCATCTCGCCTTCGGCCGCCGGTTCGGCGAACTGCACATCCACCCGGCGGCGCCTCACGAAGGCGACGATCCGGCGCTGATGAGAATCTACGCCGACAAGGATTCGCCGCGGGCCAATGGCGAAGGCTGGCACACCGACGTATCCTGCGACGTCGAACCGCCGATGGGCTCGATCCTCTACATCCGGCAGTGCCCGCCGCGCGGCGGCGATACGCTGTTCGCCAACATGTACGCGGCCTATGAATCGCTGTCGGACCGGATGAAGGCCTATCTCGACGGGTTGACCGCGCTGCATGACGGCGAATCGATCTATCGCGGGCTTTACGCCAATTATGGCGTCGCCGACCGGCCGAGCTATCCGCATGCCGAGCACCCGGTGGTGCGCACCCATCCGGTGACGGGCCGGAAGGCGCTCTATGTCAACCGCGGCTTCACCCGCCACATCATCGGCATTCCGCGCGACGAGAGCGACGCGATGCTGGCCTATCTCTACCAGCACGCCGAGAATCCGCTGTTCCAGTGCCGCTTCCGCTGGACCGAGAACGCCATCGCGTTCTGGGACAACCGCTGCGCCCAGCATCGCGCGATGTGGGACTACTGGCCGCACACCCGCGCCGGCACCCGCGTCACGGTGAAGGGCGAACGGCCGGTCTGAAGGTGCGTTGACGCCCCGCGCCGCCTGCGCCAAGCTTCGCCACAATCGACGATCGACCCCGGAGGACAGCCATGCTCCGCGCAGAGGACAATCAATTCCTGACCGAAAGCGGTGCGGGCACGGCCATGGGTGAACTGCTGCGCCGGTTCTGGCTGCCGGTGCTGTTGTCCGAGGAATTGCCGGAGGCCGACGGGCCGCCGAAGAAGATCGTGGCGATGGGCGAGGAGCTGCTGGCGTTCCGCGACAGCCGCGGCGTGGTCGGGGTGATCGATCAATATTGCCCGCACCGTGGCGCCAATCTGTGGCTCGGCCGCAACGAGGAGTGCGGCATCCGTTGCGTCTATCACGGCTGGAAATTCGATACCGAGGGCCGCTGCGTCGACATGCCGACATCGTACCCCGATCTCAGCGCCAGAGACCTGATCCGCATCAAGTCCTATCCGGTGCGCGAATGGGGCGACATGATCTGGGCCTATATGGGCCCGGCGGATCAGGTGCCGGAATTGCCGGCGCTGGAAATGGCGCTGGTGCCGGCTTCGCACCGCTACGTCTCGAAGAAATGGCAGGACTGCAACTGGGTGCAGGCGCTGGAGGGCTCGATCGACACCGCGCATTTCACCTTCGCGCATTTGTCCTTCGAGAAGGAAGAGAACGAAATCCTCGACATCAAGAGGCATTTCGTCAACCCGATCGCGCGCATGAATGTCGATCATATGCGCTGGATCGCCGAGGACCCCCGGCCCGTGATCAGGATCCATCCGCATGACGCGGGCCTGACCATCGCTGGTGGCCGGCTCACCGGCGGCGACAACATCTACTGGCGCATCGCCCAGTTCCTGATGCCGGTGCACGCCTATGCGCCGAGCGCGATGCCGGGCGAGAATATCTTCGGCCAGAGTTTTGTTCCGGTGACCGACACCAAGTGCTGGATCTACACCTATGCCTGGAATCCGGAGCGGCCACTGACGGAGGCAGAGCGCGAGGGCTATGATCGCGGCAACGGCGTGATCTCGGAGGTGGATGACAATTATGTGCCGCTGCGCAACAAGTCGAACGACTATCTGATCGATCGCAAGCTGCAGAAGACCAAAAGCTACACCGGCATCAAGGGCGTGTCCGAACAGGACGCCGCGGTGCAGGACAGCCAGGGCCCGATCGCCGATCGTACCCGCGAACATCTCGGGCCGACCGATCTCGGCATCATGCATTTCCGCAAGCTGGTGATGGAATGCGCCCGCGCGCTGCAGCGGGGCGAGGCGCCCGCGCAGCTCGCCCGTCAGGATCGCTATGCCGTGCGGTCCGGCGCCTGCGTGACGCACAAAGCCAAGGACCTGGCGGCGGTGATGCTCGAGCGTTTTGGTGACGAGACCGGCTTCGTCGGGCGGCCGGGCCAGAACGCGGCGGCGGAGTAGCGCGGGCGACCGTGCGACATAGGAGCGTTATGGGCGTTCCTGCGCGGTATGCCGCACATGCAAGACTATGATCTCGTTGGTCGCGTCGTCGATCGTATAGAAAATCAGAAAGGGATAACGCACGACGGGCAGCACCCGCACCGGTGTTTCGTCGGTGAGGTGTCCGACAAGCGGAAATTCCGCGAGCAAGGCCGCAAGCCCCTCGATACGCTCTACCACAGCAACGGCGGCCGATCGGTTGTTTTCAAAAATAAATGAAAAAATGTTGTCGATTTCAGCAAGAGCCGTCTCCGACCAGCGAAGCTTCATGCA
This sequence comes from Bradyrhizobium sp., assembly GCA_039935515.1. Taxonomy (GTDB): domain Bacteria; phylum Pseudomonadota; class Alphaproteobacteria; order Rhizobiales; family Xanthobacteraceae; genus Bradyrhizobium. The sequence continues at coordinate 1,171 of JBDTKD010000142.1, read as the reverse complement.
CGGTAACGATTAAATACCGCCGCAACTGCACTGTCGCTTGCGAGCTTTCCCTCGCGCACTTCCGCCAAGCCACGCCGCACGGCATCCCGCTCGGCGCTACTCAGCCGATATACGCCAAGATGCTTGTCCTCGATATTTGCGACTGACCTAACAAACTCCTCTTGGGCCTCCTCGGGCCAAGTTGAAACACGCTCCAGCAAAATTTCGAGTCCTTGCCGCGTCATGCCCCCATGATTAGCAGATTTTCGCACCGTTGACATCCCTTGTCACTCCGCGTCTCGTCCTACGAATCGCAATTCCGCCCCTTAAAGCGGCGTCCGGCGGAATTCGCGGTTGGCAAGGCTCGCTTCCTCGAGATCGAGATCGCGCTCGATATGGCGCCGGGTTTCGTCCGTGATCTTGCCGTCGCGCAAAAGCACATGGATGAATTTTCGTTCCGAGGCGATCAATTCGCGGGTCAGGTCAATTCCTGCGGCCGAGACGTCGTCGGCCTCGGCATCGAGCGAATCCGGCAGCTGGTTGATGCGGGTCTCGTGACGCGCCCGCAACAGCTTGACCACCTCATCGGACAGTTCGCGATCGTCGGTGATGGCGTCGAGCGACGCCAGCGCCGCACCGAGCGCCTCGCGCCGGGCCGCGATCTCCGCCTCCAGTTCCGCGACGTGTTCGGCGCGCCCGGCCTCGGCGACCCCGAGCCACCGCGCCACCCACGGCAGGCCGAGGCCAAGTCCGACCAGGGTGATGAAGATGACGCCGAAGCTGCAAAACAGGATCAGGTCGCGAAATGGAAAGCCTTCGCCGTTCGGAAGCGCGAACGGGATGGCCAGTGCCGCAGCCAGCGAGACCGCGCCGCGCACCCCGGTGAAGGCGAGGATGAACACCCATTGCCAGGGCGGCGAGGGGTCGCGTTCGCGCAGCCGTTTGTTCAACAGCCGCGGCAGATAGGTTGCGGGATAGACCCAGGCAAAGCGCGCGACGACAATGATGATGGCGACCAGCGCCGTGGCGGACAGGATGTCGTCCAGCGGGAACGCCTTGGATTTTTCGAACAGCAACCGCATCTGGAATCCGGTCAGCAGGAACAGCAGGCCCTCGATCAGATAGATCACCAGGTCCCAGAAGAAGATGCCCTGCAGCCGCGTCGCCGAAGAGATCAATAGCGGCCCGTTCC
>JBDTKD010000141.1:0-11398 GCA_039935515.1 Bradyrhizobium sp. | reverse complement strand
CCGGAGCACATACCGGCGCCGACAGCGGTCCCGGCGCCGTCGTCCGCGTCCGCGCCGCCCGCGGCAGCGCCTGCGGCGGCGGTCGCCGCGTCGGCACCTCCGCCAGCGCCAGCGGCCCCGGAAGGGTCGCCAACGCCGCCCATTTCGAAATAACGTCTACCCGAGTCCCATTCGCGGTCCGCGAGGGTCGACGCCCGCGGAACTCCCGAGCCCGGCCGGTGGGGGCCGGGCTCGGCGAGGCCTGATGCCGAGGGCCGCGTTATTGGCCGGAAGCCGCGTTCTCCTCGGGCGTCGCGTCGTCGTGCTGCGCTTCGGGGTCGAAGAATTCGCCGGCAGCGGCCAGCGCTTCGGCGGCTGCGTCCTGGTCTTCCTGTCGGGTGCTGATGTCTTCGCCGCGATTGATGCGCTCGGCCTCATCGGCACTGCGCGCCACCGTCACCGTCACGCCGACCTCGACTTCCGGGTGCACGGCGATGGCGATGGTGTGCTTGCCGATGGTCTTGATCGGCGCATCCAGCATGATCTGGCTGCGGTTGATGGTGACGCCATCGTGCTCGAATGAGCTGATGATGTCGCGAACGCTCACCGATCCGAACAACTGGCCGGTCTCGGAGGCCTGACGCAACACCACGACGTTGCGGCGGTCGATCTTTTCCGCGACCTTGGTTGCCTCGCCCTTGGCCTTGAGGTTGCGCGCTTCCAGTTCGGCCTTCATGCCATCGAACTTGGCGCGATTGTCGGCGGTGGCGCGCAGCGCCTTGCCCCGTTTCAGGAGAAAATTGCGCGCAAATCCATCCTTGACGCGGACGACCTCGCCCATCTGACCGAGCTTGGCGACGCGTTCCAGCAAAATGACTTCCATATTCGTACTCCCTTGAGGTGATGATCGAGATTGCGGGTTGAAGTTGAAAGGTGAAATTCAGGATGCGGAGAGGGGCGGCGGCCTTCCTTGCAGGTAGCGCCGGCGAAGACCGAAAACCGCGTCGGCAAGACCGAGAGCCGCCATGGCGAGAATCGGCCAGCTGAAGATCACCACGACGGCGTAGGTGCAGCCCAGCCAGAGCGCGCGATGCTTGAGCGCCATCGTCAATGTATGCAGGGCGGCAAAGCCGGTGAGCGCATATGCCATGATCAGCGTTGCCGCGACGATCCGCGCCTGCATCGCGAGCAGTCCGCCGGTGAAGCAGAAGGCGAGTGCCAGGGACAACACCGCGAGCGTCATCGGCGGCAGGTCAGCACCTTTCAGGTCGGGCCAGGGACGGTGCAATCGTCCCGACGTCGCGGCGATCTTTGCGGCGAGCCAGAGGTTGAGCGTCAGCGTCATCATCGTGAAGATGGCGCCGGCTGCGGGCGCGACGATTGCCAGTGCGTCGAGCGCCTGCTCGGTTTCGCCGGACGAGGCCGCGCCGCGCAATCCGAGAAACCATTGCAGGCTTTTGCGTATCACCTCGGTGATCGCAGCGGCGTCGGTGCCAAGCGTGAACAGGATCGCAGTCGTGGTCAGCATGGCAAAACCGGCGATCCACAGCAGGATGCGGCCGATCGGATACCATTCCAGTGTCGGTGCGGCGGGCGGGGTGCCGTCGCCCGCACCGGCCTCGCCGCTGACGGGCCGCCCCAGCAAAGCGAGACGACCGAGCAACCAGGCGGGCAGCGCAATCATGATGATGAAGGCGATGCCGTAGGGAAGGCCGAAGATCGCGGCGAGGCTGGAGGCGGCGGCGATACCGCCGATCGCGGCGCTGAGCGGTCCCCAGGCCAGTCCTGCCACCATCAGCGGCAGCGGCGCCAGATAGAACAGCAGCAGCGAGATCAGCGCGCCCGAGATGATCGAGGCGAACATCAGCGCTGACGCGCACCCGGCCGCCACGGCAATGAGAAGGATCGCGATCATCAGCTGTCCCGCTCCTTTCGAGCGGTTAGAGGCCCCGTGAGAACCCCAACCATCGGCAACCGGACGCCCCCGGAGCCTTATGAAGATGTGCCCCGCGGCGCGACACCGCGGGGTGAAGAACTTTATCGGATCACGTAAGGCAGCAGTCCGAGGAAACGCGAGCGCTTGATGGCGCGCGCGAGTTCACGTTGCTTTTTGGCGGAGACGGCCGTGATGCGGCTCGGCACGATCTTGCCGCGCTCGGATACGTAACGCATCAAAAGCTTGGAATCCTTGTAGTCGATCTTCGGCGCATTGGGGCCCGTGAACGGGCAGGTCTTGCGGCGACGGAAAAACGGACGGCGTGCACCAGCTTCAGCCATGATTCCTACTCCTCAACTGCTGCTGCTGCTTCGGCGTCATCGCGCGGACGGCGCGGTCCGCGGTCGCCACGGAAGCCGCCGCCGTCGCGATCGCCCCTGAACCCGCCATCGCGGTCGCCGCGGAAGCCGCCGCCGCGGTCATCCCGATCCCGGTCGCGATCGGCCTTGCGCATCATCGCCGAGGGACCTTCCTCGTGCTCATCGACGCGGACGCTGAGATAACGGATCACGTCTTCGCTGATGCGCTCCTGCCGCTCGATCTCGGCGACCGCAGCCGAAGGGGCGTCGATGTTGAGCAGCACGAAATGCGCCTTGCGATTCTTGTTCATTCGATAGGTGAGGGAACGTACCCCCCAGTTTTCCGTTTTCGTGACCTTGCCGCCGAGTTGCTCGGCAATGCGGGTCATCTGGGTGGTCAATTCTTCGACCTGCTGGGTGCTCGCATCCTGACGCGCGAGAAAAACATGCTCATAGAGAGGCATGGGTGTCCTTTCCTGTGTTGGCGCGTTTCCCGGCGGCAAGCCCTTCGAACCCTCCGGAAAGGACTCGATATGCTCAGAAGGCGGAAGCACGGGACGACGGGCCGACTGGCCCTGCCACATCAACATCGCCCGATTGGGTGAAAATTGCTGAGACCGTCCGTTCAGCTCCCGGCCGGGATCCACGGATGGCGCGGTTTATACGGAATTTCGGCACAATGGCAAGGGAAAGCGGCCCGATCGATGCGCGGCGGCCGTCCGCCGGGAACCCGGTGACGGCTTGACACAGCCGGCTCCTGCAGTGTCTTTCGGCTCAACTTTAGGGATTTCCGGGGACCTTCAGGACACCATGACGGCAGCATTCACGTTTCCAGGGCAGGGGTCCCAGGCCGTCGGCATGGGCAAGGCATTGGCGGAGGCTTTTCCGGCCGGCCGCGCGGTGTTCGGCGAGGTCGACGCTGCGCTCGGCGAAAAACTGACAACTATCATGTGGGATGGACCTGCCGAAACCCTGCAGCTTACCGAAAACGCCCAGCCGGCGCTGATGGCGGTCTCGCTGGCCGCTCTGCGCGTGCTGGAATCCGAGGCCGGCTTCTCCGTGGGCCGCGACGCCGCATTCGTCGCCGGGCACTCGCTCGGCGAGTATTCGGCGCTGGCGGCGGCCGGCAGCCTCAGCATCAGCGATACCGCGCGCCTGCTGCGCACTCGCGGCCTCGCCATGCAGAAGGCAGTGCCGGTGGGGGTGGGCGCCATGGCCGCCCTGCTCGGTCTCGATTATGAGGCTGCCATGGCGGTCGCCGAGCAGGCCGCGCAAGGGCAGGTCTGCGAGGCCGCCAACGACAATGGCGGTGGTCAGGTTGTGGTCTCCGGCGACAAGGCTGCGGTCGAGCGCGCACTCGACATCGCCAAGGCAAAGGGCGCCAAGCGCGCCATGCTGCTGCCGGTATCGGCGCCGTTCCACTGCCGGCTGATGCAGCCCGCCGCCGATGCGATGGCCGACGCGCTTGCCGGTGTCAGCATCAGGCCGCCGGCCTCGCCGCTGGTATCGAACGTACTGGCGGCGCCGATTGTCGACCCGGAGGAGATCCGCCGCCGACTGATTGAGCAGGTCACCGGAACGGTGCGCTGGCGCGAGTCGGTGGCCTACATGGCAAGCCACGGAGTGACACGGTTTTTCGAAATCGGCGCCGGCAAGGTATTGAGCGGCCTGGTCAAGCGCATCGCCGACGGGGCCGTTGGCATTTCGGTCGGCGGTCCCAATGATATCGCTTCGGCGAAAGCAGCGCTGGCGGCGGCGCAGACGGCCTGAGCGAGGGGACGATGATGTTCGATTTGACTGGCAGGACGGCACTGGTTACCGGCGCAACCGGGGGCATTGGCGGCGCCATCGCGCAGGCGTTGCATGGACAGGGCGCAACGGTGGCCATCTCCGGGACCCGACGGGAGGTGTTGGATGCGCTGGCCGCCGGGCTCGGTGAACGAGCCCATGTGCTGCCGTGCAATCTTTCCGACGCCGCTGAAGTCGAAGCACTGGTGCCGTCAGCCGAACGCGCGATGGGCCAGGTCGATATCCTCGTTGCCAACGCCGGCATAACCCGAGACAACCTGTTCGTGCAATTGCGGGACGAGGACTGGGACGAGGTGATCAGGGTCAACTTGACGGCGACGTTCCGGCTCGCCCGTGCCGCGACCAAGCTGATGATGCGCAAGCGCTTCGGCCGTATCATCGCGATCACCTCGGTGGTCGCCGTCACCGGTAATCCCGGGCAGGGCAATTACACCGCGTCGAAGGCGGGACTGATCGGCATGATCAAGACACTGGGCGCGGAATACGCCAAGCGCAACGTCACCGCCAACTGCATCGCGCCGGGATTTATTGCAACGCCGATGACCGATGCACTCAACGACAAGCAGCGCGAAACCATTCTTTCCAAGGTTCCTGCGGCGCGACTGGGAACGCCGGAAGATGTTGCCGCGGCGGCGGTGTATCTGAGCTCGAACGAAGCAGCTTACGTCACCGGACAGACCATTCACGTCAACGGCGGGATGGCCATGGTTTGAGCCGGCTGCCAGCCTGCAGCGCGGCAAAAAGCTGTTTCCGCCTCGCCAACCGAGGCTTGTAGTCAAGGCTGGGGAAGTATGGTAACCGAACCACGAACGGATGGGCAAAGAACGCCATTGCAGGATTTTGAAACCCTGTATATTGGCGGTGCGGAGCCTGCTGTCGCTCGCCGGGCCTTGGGCGACGACGGGGGCACAAAATGTGCAACTGCGAACAGAGCTTTGAGATCACGATGGCTCGTATCGTCTTGGGGACGGGCTCAATTGAACAAGCACGAGGTTGAACGATGAGCGAGATTGGCGAGCGGGTTAAGAAAATCGTGGTCGAACACCTAGGTGTCGAGCCCGAAAAGGTGGTCGACAACGCGAGCTTCATTGATGACCTTGGCGCCGACAGCCTCGACACCGTCGAGTTGGTGATGGCATTTGAAGAAGAATTCGGTTGCGAAATTCCCGATGACGCTGCGGAGACGATTCTGACCGTTGGCGACGCCACAAAATTTCTCGAAAAGAACGCGAAAAGCTGACGCCCGCAAGCGGCGCTGACGAAGCCGGACGGGCCGCGTGCGAGCGGTCCACCGGCTTCTTGTTGTGGGCCGCAGATCCTGAGCTGGAGTGCTGGATATGAGGCGGGTTGTCGTCACGGGCCTCGGCATGGTGTCGCCCCTCGGCTGCGGCATCGAACCGACCTGGAAGCGCATCCTCGACAGCGAGAGCGGCGCCAGGAAAATCGGCACGTTTGACGTCTCCGACCTCACCAGCCGTATCGCCTGCGTTGTTCCGCGCGGCGACGGCCACGACGGCACCTTCAATCCGGATCAGTGGATGGAGCCGAAGGACCAGCGCAAGGTCGACGATTTCATAATCTTTGCGATGTGCGCGGCGCGTCAAGCGCTCGATGACGCCAACTGGCATCCCTCAAGCGAGGAGCAACGTTGCGCCACCGGAACGATGATCGGCTCCGGAATCGGTGGCCTTTCCGGCATCGCCGATACCGCGCTGCTGCTCAAGGAGCGCGGACCGCGCAAAGTATCGCCCTTCTTCATTCCTGGCCGGCTGATCAACCTCGCTTCAGGATACGTGTCGATCGAGCACGGCCTCAAGGGTCCCAATCATGCCGTGGTGACCGCCTGCTCGACCGGCGCGCATGCGATCGGCGATGCCAGCCGCCTGATTGCGCTCGGCGACGCCGATGTCATGGTCGCGGGGGGAACGGAATCGCCGATCTGCCGGCTGGCGATGGCCGGATTCTGCGCGGCCCGCGCGCTATCGACCGGCTTCAACGATACCCCGGAAAAGGCGTCACGCCCCTATGACAGGGATCGCGACGGGTTCGTCATGGGCGAAGGCGCCGGCATCGTGGTGCTCGAGGAATACGAGCATGCGAAAAAGCGCGGCGCGAGGACGTATGCGGAAGTGGTGGGCTACGGCCTATCCGGCGACGCCTACCACATCACGTCGCCATCGCCCGACGGCGACGGCGCCTTCCGCAGCATGAGTGCCGCCATGAAGCGGGCGGGGATCGCGGCTTCGGACATCGACTATATCAATGCGCATGGAACCTCGACGCAGGTCGGCGACGAGATCGAACTTCGCGCCGTGGAGCGGCTGCTCGGCAATGCCGCCTCCAAGGTATCGATGTCGTCGACCAAATCGTCGACCGGACATCTGCTGGGCGCCGCCGGTGCGATCGAGACGATCTTCAGCGTTCTGGCGATTCGCGATAATGTGGCCCCGCCGACCATCAACCTCGACAATCCGTCGGTGGAAACGGCGATTGATCTCGTGCCGCGTGCGCCGCGCAAACGCGAAATCAATGTCGCGTTGTCGAATTCGTTCGGTTTCGGGGGCACCAACGCATCCGTGATCGTGCAACGCGTCGCCAACTGAGCGTCATCCCTGGAAGAGTCCACCGTTTCGCCGCATTCGATGATGATTCCTAAGTTTTGGGCGTAGACGACCGGCCGCTACGGGATTCCGCGAGGCCACGATTAACCGGCAGGATTCAGGTTGCATCGATGAGTGAAAGGCCGCCCATTTCGCCCCGGAGTCCGCGCGCGGCGCTGGAGCCTGAGCAGGTTCCGCCGCCGCCAAGACGGTCCGAGCGCGCCCGCAATCCCTTCGTCGTGGTCGGCAACGCCGTCATCACCATCGTGCTGGTCCTGATGATCGGCGCCGGCGGCGCCTACTTCTACGGCAAGCAGAAGCTCGAGGCCCAAGGCCCGCTGCAGGAGGACAGGGTCGTCATCATTCCATCGCGTGCGGGAATGACCGATATTGCCGATATCCTCCAGAAGGAGGGCGTGATCGACAACAACCGCTGGGCGTTCATCGGCGGCGTGTTTGCACTGAAGGCACGCTCCGAACTCAAGCCCGGTGAATACGCGTTTCAGAAGAACGCCAGCCTGCGCGACGTCATCGGCACCATGGTCGACGGCAAGGTGGTGCAGCATGCGGTCACGATTCCCGAAGGATTGACCTCCGAACAGATCGTAACCAGGCTTTCCGACAACGATATCTTTTCGGGCTCCGTGCACGAAGTGCCGCGCGAAGGCACCTTGCTGCCCGAAACCTACAAATTTCCGCGTGGCACCACGCGCGAGCAGGTGATCGCCCGCATGCAGCAGACCCAGAAGCGCGTGCTCGCGGAAATCTGGGAGCGCCGCAATCCGGATATTCCGGTCAAGACGCCGGAACAACTGGTGACGCTGGCCTCGATTGTGGAAAAGGAAACCGGCAAAGCCGATGAACGCAGCCGCGTCGCAGCGGTGTTCGTCAACCGGCTGCGGCAGAAGATCAAGCTGCAATCCGATCCAACCATCATCTATGGGCTGGTCGGCGGCAAGGGAACGCTGGGGCGGCCGATCAAGCGCAGCGAAATCATGCAACCGTCGCCCTACAATACCTACGTGATTGACGGGCTGCCGCCGGGGCCGATCGCCAACCCGGGACGCGCCTCGCTGGAAGCTGCCGCCAATCCGGCGCGCACCCGCGACCTGTTCTTCGTCGCCGACGGCAGCGGCGGCCACGTCTTTACCGAAACCTACGACCAGCACCAGAAGAACGTCGCCAAACTGCGCGCGATGGAAAAGCAGATTCAGAACGACACGGTCGAGCCGGCGGACGATCCGCCGCCGCCCGCCGCGGCAACCGCGCCCGCCGACGCCAACCCCACGGCGACCACCACCACCACGACGCCGGCAAAGCCGGCCGCGCCCAAGAAGCGCGTTCGGGGCGCCGCGGGCCGGCAGGGCGCCGCGCAATCGGAGACGGCGTCCCCGGTGGTTCAGCGCTGACGGCCGGCGGCTGCGAACCGCAAGCGAATTCCACTTTGCGTGAAAACGCTCTAAGGTCGCGGCTTGCGGCGGCGAATCTTTCACCCCTACCACCAGGAGCATCGCACGCGATGGCGCTATCGAGCATGACCGGCTTTGCCCGAAGCCACGGCGCCAGCGGACCATATGCGTTCGAATGGGAACTGAAATCGGTCAACGCCAAGGGCTTTGACCTGCGCATGCGGCTGCCGCCCGGATGGGACGACCTCGAAGCCTCTGCCAAAAAGCGGGCCGGTGAATTGCTGACGCGGGGCACGGTCTACGCCAATTTGAACATCAAGCGCACCGGCGCGGTCTCGGCGGTCCGCGTCAACGAAGCCGTGCTGGCCTCGATCGTCAGGGTGGCCGGCGAACTTGCGGGCAGGATCGACGCGGTGGCGCCGAGCATCGATGGATTGCTCGCGATCAAGGGCGTCATCGAGGTGGTCGAGCCGGAAAGCAACGAGACGGAAGACAAAGCGGCGAAGGCCGCCGCGGCGGCGGCGTTCGAGCAGGCGCTCGCCGATCTGGTCGAGATGCGCCGCCGCGAGGGCACCACGCTCGGGCAAATCCTGTTGCAACGAATGGACGAGATGGAGCGCCTGGCAAAGAAGGCCGAGGCCGCCCCCGGCCGCAAACCGGATGCGATCAAGGCGCGGCTCACCGAGCAGATCGCGGCCTTGCTCGAAACCTCCGATCGTTTCGATCCCGACCGGCTCAACCAGGAAGCGATCCTGATCGCGGCCAAGGCCGACATTCGCGAAGAGCTCGATCGCATCGCCTCGCATGTCGCGCAGGCCCGCGAAATGATCGGCAAGGGCGGCCCGGTCGGACGGCGGCTCGATTTCCTGGCACAGGAATTCAACCGCGAGGTCAATACCTGCTGTTCCAAGGCCAATGACCTCGAATTGACCAATACCGGCCTTGAAATGAAGAACGTGGTCGAGCAATTCCGCGAACAGGTACAGAATCTGGAGTGACGCATGAGCGGCGGCCACGGCTTCGACGGCGTTGAGCGGCGCGGACTGATGTTCGTGCTGTCGTCACCGTCGGGCGCGGGAAAGACCACGCTGTCGCGGCTTCTGATCGACCGGATGCCCGGCCTGAAGATGTCGGTGTCCGCAACCACCCGGCCGATGCGGCCCGGCGAAGTCGACGGCCGCGACTATTGGTTTGTCGACCAGTCCAGATTCGAATCGATGGTGCGACAGGACGAACTGCTGGAATGGGCCAATGTGTTCGACCATCGCTACGGCACGCCGCGCGCGCCGGTCGAAGCCGCGCTTTCGGCCGGACAGGATATGCTGTTCGATATCGACTGGCAGGGTACCCAGCAATTGCGGGAGAAGGCGGGCGAGGATGTCGTCAGCGTCTTCATCCTGCCGCCGTCCGCCGCTGACCTGGAGCGGCGCCTGCACTCGCGCGCGCAGGATTCCGACGAGGTGATCCGGGGACGGATGAGCCGCGCCAGCCACGAGATGAGCCATTGGGCGGAATACGACTACATCGTCATCAATCACGATATCGATGCGGCATTTGCCGAGGTGCAATCGGTCCTCAAGGCGGAGCGGCTGAAGCGCAAACGCCGTACCGGATTGACGACGTTCGTGCGACAGCTGCAGCGGCAATTGGACCAATAGCCGGGCGCTTACCTTGCGGCGCTTCTGGCCAGCCTCTCCAGCATTTCCGCGATCCGGTCGTCCCGGCGGTCAGCCCCATGGTCCGCCATCTGCAATTCGCGCGGCACGGTGAAGCCCGGCCTCCGTGGCATGCGGGCAACCGCCTCCGGAACCAGGCGTGATGACTGTGGTTCGGTACTGATCGCATCCCATATTGCGTCGCGATCGACGGCGATGTCACTTCGATTGCGGCGGCGCCGGCCACCGAACCTGACGATTGCACTTCCGATCAGGCCGGCCAGCGACAGCGCCCCAATCATGACAATCGACAGCATCGGAATCGAGCCGGAGCGGCCCTGTAATTTTTCAGTGGGTGCGTCGGCGGCGGCGAGTGCGACGGGCGGCGGCGCCGCCGCTGCAGCCGGTGGGGCGGGTTGCACGTCGGCATCGTCCGTATCGGCTGCGGCCTGTGCCTGACTGGCTGACGGGGTCGCGCTTGACGGCTCGGGCCAGCGCGACGCGATCATCGATGGCTGCGTGCTCGCATCCGGTGCGGTGAGAGGCCGGCTGGCCGCCGGGCTGATCGCATTCAGGCCGGGTGCCGACGGCTGTGGCATGGCGGCGGCGCTGCCATCCGCCGCGTCGCGTGTTTGCGCGGTCGGCAGTTCGGCACGGGCATTAGCGACCGAACCCCTGATCGGCGGTCCGGCCTTCGGCGCCATCGGCTTGGCGGAAGGCGCTGCGTTGGAGGGTGCATTCTGCGAGACTTTTTCGCCCTCCTCGCGGAGATACCAGCAATGGCGCTTGGTGCCGCGTTCGATGCGATAGTACCAATGGCTGCCTTCGGGCGTTTGATCCCTGGGTGCGGAAAGGCAGTCATCCGCCGCGGGCGTTGCGCTGTGCGCTGCTGTGGTGAGGGAAATGCCGGCAAGAACGCTGGCGAATACGGCTGACACGAATTTCGCGGTTCGGTTTGGCATGTGCGTCTCCGGCGATGATACTGAACGCTTCGCGCGGCAAGTCTCCGCAAAGACTTGGGTAGCAATGTGCCGTAATTCCGGACGGCACGGGACTTATTTCGGGCCTGCAAATGCGGCGAAATTCCGGGCAGGCGCGCGCTTTTGCCTCGATGCGCCGCATCCCGCAGACTGCGGCGAGCCAGACTGGCAGCGGGCCGCGCACCGCGAAAAGCCCGGGACGGTGCGCTGTCACTGGCTCGCGAGCACGTCGCTGAACAGCACGTAACGCTCGCCGTCGAAGCGGACCAGCCGCAGCTGCTGGATCGGGCGCAGGTCCGTCGGACTGGTCCTGAGACGAATCCCCGGCAGCAGCAGCGGCGGCTGCATATCGAGATGGGAAGCCTGTTTCATGACGTTCTCGCGCGTCAGGTTGTCGCCGCACTGCCTGAGCAACTGAACCACCGCGAAGCCGATATTGTAACCATAGGGTGCGTAATAGTCGCTCTTGTCGACATGCGGGTTGTACTTGTCCATCCAGATGTTCCAGGCCTTCATGGCCGGATCGTCCTTCCACTGCGGATCAGCCGGATCCTTCTGATAGGCCGCGGAGATGATGCCCTTGGCGGCCTCGAGCCCGGCTGGCCGGATCGCGCCCGCAATCGAGGAGCCGACGCTGACCACAATCTCCTGCGGGTGCCAGTCGATATCAT
>JBDTKD010000140.1:0-6259 GCA_039935515.1 Bradyrhizobium sp. | reverse complement strand
TACACCAACATCTTCAACGGGGTCATCATGATCCTGGCAATCTTCTTCGGCCAGCTTTCCGCGTGGCTCGCACGTGCGCGTCACCGGGGACAGGGCTGATGCGGATGCGCAAGGCGAGAGCGCTTCCGCGAGCCAAGGTGGTGCCCGAAGCACCGCCGGTTTGGCGTCCTGCGGTCGGCCCCGATCTGGTACCGGCCCTTCTGGTGTTCGCCGCCACCGGGCTTCTGGTCGTCGGGATGATGCTGGCGAGCCCTTCATTCGGCTCGTTCGACCAACTCACCGCCATCCTTGTGACCGCGATCTTTCTGGTGGTCGCGTCGTTCGGCCAGGGCCTCGTCATCCTGCTCGGCGGCATCGATCTCTCCCTCGGCGTGGTGATCGGCATCGGCGGTATGATGGTCGCCGGGCTGACGCGTGGAAGCAATGATGCCCTGATGTCGGCCATTCCGCTCACGCTGCTGAGCTGCGCCGGTATTGGACTGATCAACGGCATCGGGGTCGGCCTTGCAAAGCTGCCGCCGTTCATCACCACGCTGTCGTCGGGGATCACATTTTTCGGCGTCGCGCTGGGGATCACCGCGGGTAGCTCGCAACAACCGGTCGCGCCGGCCTTGCAGACATTCATGAACAGCGGCTGGTTGGGGCTGCCTTACCCCATTCTGTTCACCGTTGCTTTCGTGGCTGCCGCCTGGTTGTTTCAGAATCGGAGTGCGGAAGGCCGCAAGCTTTACGCAATCGGCAGCAGCCCGGGTGCCGCCCGCGTTCTGGGCTTGCCGGTTGCCGCCCTGACGATCGCCGCCTACGCGATCAGTGGGCTGTGCGCCGGCCTTACCGGCATCCTGCTCGCGGGCTATGCGGCGAGCGCCACCCTCGATATGGGAAGCGCCTTGTTGATGCCGAGCATTGCGGCCGTGGTGATCGGGGGAGCTCGAGTCACCGGCGGCTCCGGACCCTATCTCGGCACATTCGCGGGCGCGCTGTTCCTCAGCACCCTGTCGACGGTCATTACGGCGCTCAGCTTCTCGCAGGGGCTTCGGGACATCGTCCAAGGCGGAATCATCCTGATCGCTTTGCTGCTCCAGAGCGGGCGGCTGAATTTGCGGCACCACCGATGGAGGTGGGCGCATCACCAACAAGGGGGAGGTTTGACATGAAGATCGATTGCGGCAGTCGGCTGTCGACGGGATTAATCCCGGCAGCCTTGGTAGCGGCCCTTGTCATCGGGGGGATCGCCGAGGTCAGCGCGCGAGACCGCTACAAGGTCTTTCTGAACATGAGTTACAGCGGCAACACATGGCAGGCCGCCGCCGCCAATGGCATCAAGGCGCTGGCGGCAACGCCGCCCTATGACAAGACGGTTGAATTCAAGACCGTCATCTCGGGCACCGACGTCCAGCATCAGATCTCGGACCTTCAGAGCATGATCGCTTCGGGGGCGAATGCGATCATTCTCTACCCGCTGTCCCCGACCGCGCTTAATCGCGTGATCAAGCAGGGCTGCGACAAAGGGGTCGTCATCTTCACCTATGACAGCACGGTGACCGAGCCCTGCGCCCACAACGTCAGCAACATTACGGCCCGCTACGGAGCGAACACCGCGCAGTGGATGGTCAACCAGATGGGCGGCAAAGGCGAACTGATCTTCAACCACGGCGTGGCCGGGACCACGGTGACGAAGACCTATGATGAGCAGGCCTACGGCGTCTTCAAGAAGTATCCGGGCATCAAGATTGTCGGCGACTTCTACGGAAACTGGAACGACGCAACCTCCCAGGAGGAGGTCGCCAAGATCCTGGCCGCACACCCGAACGTGGATGGCATCTGGACGGTCGATGGTACCTATGGCTCATTGCAGGCGGTTCTCAATAACCGGCCAGGTCGTCTCGTGGTGATCGCCGGGCAGTCGAACAATGGTTATCGCCTCATGCTGGCCGATCCCGCCATGCAGGCCAAAGGATTGAAGGGCATTTCGTCGAGCGCCGGTCCGGCGGTCGGAGGCTATGCGTTCAAGCTCATGATGGAAGTCGTGACCGGCAAGAAGAAGCTGACAAGAAGCAATATCGAGTATCCGCTGCCGTGGGTCGAGGCTGCAGACGTCAAGGTCTGTCAGGGCGATAGCTTCGTGGGCGGTTGCAACAGCTTCCCGGCCGGTAAAGTAGCTCCCTTGTTCATCGACACCGCGCTCAATGGCGAACTGCTGCCCGAACTCGGTCTTGCAGCAGTCCAGGAGGGAAAGGCCACGCCCGGCGCTAGGATTGAGCCGCTTCCGGACGTCCATTATGCAGACAATCTGCCCGGAATTAATTGCAGCAATTGCGAACCAACCGAGGATTGGCTCAAGCCCAACCGTGTCGCTCCGATCGCGGTGCCGTGATCGGCCGAGCTCCCGCTTCGTCTCCGCCGTGCGCCACGACGGTCATCGTCTGGGATTTTGCTGGGGCTGAGGACGGGCAACGCCCCTCCTGACAAGGCCTGTGGGCCTTGTCAGATAGCCCTCGCGGTCGATCCGTGGTGCACCCCGCTTTTCCCGGAGCTTCCACACCATCCCGAAAATTGCTATGGCTGCTGGCGGCGGGACGGAAGCAGAATGATCCCGGTTGACCGAAGGGGAGGGTTGGCATGGCCAAATTGACGGTCTGGATTGCGGCGCTCGGCGGCATCGCCATTGGAGCATGGACCGCGAGCGCGGCGAATGCGCAGAGCCTGTCCCTGAGCAGTCCCGACATCAAGGAGGGCGGCACCATTGCCAACGAGCAGGTTTTCAAGGGCTTTGGCTGCACCGGCGGCAATATCTCCCCGGCCCTGAGCTGGAGTGGGGCGCCGAGCGGCACCAAGAGCTTCGCCGTCAGCATCTACGATCCGGATGCGCCGACCGGCAGCGGCTGGTGGCACTGGGTGGTGTTCAATCTTCCGGCCGGTACTGCGTCATTGCCCAAGGACGCCGGCGACGTCAAAAAGAAACTGATGCCCAAGGGCGCGATCCAGAGCCGCACCGATTTCGGGAGCGACGGCTATGGCGGTCCGTGCCCGCCGGCCGGCGACAAGCCGCATCATTACCAGATTACGGTTTTTGCGGTGGACGTCGACAAGCTGCCGGATGCCAAGAACGATGCGGCCTCGGCGGCGCTGGTCGGCTTCGACCTGCATTTCCATACCTTGGCGAAGGCGACCTTGACCGGTCTCTACGGCCGCTAAGCGGTTGCGCCCGGAAAACCCTGCGCTCTGACCGCGGCTCGGGCTTGAACCGGCCGCGGCGCCACGAAAATGTCGATTCGTGGGCGGCCGCGCCGGAACCAGCCAATTACAAATTGGACAGGAAGCCGGATTCCGGCTGCGCGCCGGCGGCCCGGCGCGTATAGCTGCCGATGCCTCAATATTCCGCAGCGACCGGCAGTTCCGGCCTCAATGCCACCAGAATGGTATTGTGAGGCTATCGGGTCGGAGCTCGGCGGGTTCACCCGGCCCCCGGTGGGCAGCAACTCACAGCGAAGGTTCGCCAACAATGCGCAAGAATTCGGTCTTTTTCCTCGGCGCGGTAGCAGGAACATGTCTAACCCTTCTCGCCACCGGGCCTCGGAGCGAGTTCTGGGTTGCGGCGGCGAGGGCGGCGACCAATGCGGAAATCTATTCGCAACTCAATCTGTTCGGCGACGTGTTCGAGCGGGTCAACGCCGACTATGTCGAGAAGCCCGACGACGCCAAGCTGATCGAGGGCGCCATCAACGGCATGATCACCTCGCTGGACCCCCATTCGCGCTACATGAATGAGCAGGCCTGGCACGACATGCAGGAGACGACCCACGGAGAATTCGGCGGGCTCGGCATCGAGGTCACGATGGAGGATGGTCTTGTCAAGGTGGTTTCGCCCATGGATGGCACGCCGGCCGCGAGGGCCGGGATCATGTCGGGCGATTTGATCACGTCCATCGACGGCGACGCCGTTCAGGGCCTTACCCTGGAGCAGGCGGTAAACAAGATGAAAGGGCCAGTCCACACCAGCACCAAGCTGAAGATCGAGCGCAAGGGGGCGGACAAGCCGATCGACGTTTCGATCGAGCGCGAAATCATCCAGGTCAAGCCCGTCAGTTTCCGCACCAATGGCGGCGATATCGGCTATATCCGGATCAGCTCGTTCAACGAGCAGACGACCGACGGCCTGCACAAGGCAGTCGCCGACATCATGAAAGAAATTCCGCAGGACAAGCTCGCCGGCTACGTCCTCGATCTGCGCAACAACCCTGGTGGCCTGCTCGATCAGGCGGTGTCGGTGTCGGGCACGTTCCTGGCACGCGGTGAGGTGGTCTCGACGCGCGGCCGGACGCCCGAGGAGACCCAGCGTTACTCGGCGCGCACCGGTGACATGACCAAGGGCAAGCCGCTGGTCGTTCTGATCAACGGCGGTTCGGCTTCGGCTTCCGAGATCGTGGCCGGGGCGTTGCACGATCACAAGCGCGCGACCCTGATCGGCACCCGCTCCTTCGGCAAGGGCTCGGTCCAGACCATCATCCCGCTCGGTACCGGCAACGGCGCCCTGGCGCTGACCACGGCGCGTTATTTCACCCCGTCCGGCCATTCGATCCAGGCCAAGGGCATCACGCCCGACATCGAGGTGTTGCAGGATGTGCCGCCCGAACTGAAGGGCCGCGCCGATATCAAGGGAGAGGCGTCGATGCGCGGCCATCTCTCGGCCGAAGGCGCGGAGCAGACCGGCTCGCAGGCCTACGTTCCACCGGACGAAAAGGACGACAAGGCGCTTGCCGCTGCATACAATCTGCTGCGCGGCATCACCGTCAACGCCGGCGTCCCGGCTTCCAAGACGGCCGTTCCGAATTAATTTCCGAGATCGACAGCGGGTTCAATCGGGGCGGCCACGGGCCGCCCGCACGCCGACGGCAACCAAAAGCCCCGCGTCGTGCGGGGCTTTTCCGGCGATCTATTTGCGGTTTACTTGTTGAGGCCGGAACCCGGACCGGTCGGAGCCAGCGTCGACCCGCTCGGCGAAGCGCTCGGCGCGAGGGTGTTTCCCGACGGGTTCATATTGGTATTCCGATTCGGCGAGGTCGTGCCCGTGGTCGAGGATCCGGTTCCCATGCCCACCGTACCGCCGGTGCCGGTCCCATTGATCGACGAGCCGGTTGCCGCGCCGCCGGTGGAACCCCCAGTCGAGCTGCCGCTGCCTTGCGCGAAGGCCAGGGTACTGGACAGCGCGAGAGCGCCAGCGAGTGCGATTGTCGTGAGTTTCATGACAGTTTCCTCTAGGTCTAATGACTCGCGAACAACTCGCCACGGAGCTGTTATGTTCCGGCATTGCCGCTCGATCGAACCGTGGCACAGCGCACATAAAAATGTTCATGCGGCCGCAACCCCGTTCCGTTGGCTGCCGCCCGACGTCACCGCTACGATCGCCGCGGCCACGATGTTCGCGCCGGCGCTGGCCAGGATCGGCAGCGTGTAGCTGTGGCTGAGATCGAAGGCGAAACCGGCGGCGCTCGGACCGATCAGGGTACCGAATGCCACGCTCGTGTAGAGGATGCCGATGATGCCGCTGACATTGCGGCCGCCGAAACGGTCCATCACCACGGCCGGAAGCACGGCGACCCATCCGCCGTAGAATACGCCAAAGACGAGCGCAAACGCGGCAAGCGACCGAAAATTCGTCGACATCACCCAGGCGGTCAGTGCGAGCGCCATGCCCGCGAACATCAGCAGCAGCGAGCGCTGACGGCCCATCCGGTCGGCGAGGCCGCCGATGAAGAAACGCCCGGCGGTGCTGCCGAGGCCGATCGCGCCGAGCAGCAGCACGGCGGTCGTGGCGGCGACGCCGTGATCCCGGGCATAGGGCACGAGGTGAACGAACGGCACGAACACCCCGAATGAACAGGTCAGACAGGCCGCATAGAGGCTGATGAAATGGCGCGAACGGATCGCTTCGCCGACCGAAGCCCCTTGCGGCCGTAGTGGCGTTGTGTCCGGTTCGAATGGAACACCATCAGGGACAAGGCCGCGGTCGCGCGGGTCGTTCTCGATCAACAATGCGAGCCCTCCGCCCACGACGGCGGCAATCGCGCCGAGCCCGAGATAGGCGCCGCGCCATCCAAAACTCTGGATCAGCAGGGACGCCAGCGGTGGCATTGCCAACGTGCCGACGCCAATTCCGCTGACGGCGAGACCGGAAGCGAAGCCGCGGCGCCGCACGAACCAGCGCTGCACTGCGCCGATGGCCGGGACGTAGGCGCAGCCGACGCCGAGGCCAACGCCG
>JBDTKD010000139.1:0-6334 GCA_039935515.1 Bradyrhizobium sp. | reverse complement strand
GAATGGGTCACCGCCGACTTGGCACCAGCAACGGGTGTCAGGACCACACGGTTTTGCCGTACGCTAAAGACGTCGTTCGTCTTGCGCGCCTTCCAAATCGCTCACGAGGTTCAACTCGCCCTGCGACCGCCATGGCGCGCCGACGCTCTCGCGTCCACCACATCCCGCACCACGTTCGTGACGATCGCGATACGCCCCTCTTGCCGGAACGGGACGGCCGGAGTTAGGCCACTGATTTGGGGTCGCCGTGAAGCCGAATCTTGCCCGTCGTGCCACTCTGCCGCAACCACATTCTCGTCATTCCGGGGCGCGAAGCGAAGCGGAGCGAGCCCGGAATCCATAACCACCAATGCCTGTTGTCAGGGCATAGCGGCCCCAGCGTCGCGCCACATCAACGTTCGTGGTTATGGATTCCGGGCCTGCGCCAAGTGGCGCATCCCGGAAGGACGAAGGAGAGGCCCGCGCCAAGTGGCGCGTCCCGGAATGACAAACACCCCGCACCAGGCCTCCCGCGCGGCTCAGGGGCCGGCGCGGATCGGTAGCCCTAGCGGTCCACGTTCAGCACGTCGCCGGTGGCGGCGTCGACGTCCACCTCCATATAGCGACCTGACATATCCCGTCCCTCGATCTGCCATTCGTCGCCGGCAAACTCGGTATGGGATACGGTGACAAGACCGATATCGGTCGCAACACCCAGGGCTTCCTGCATCGAAATGACGTCGTTCGAATCATAGGCCAAAGCGGGCGTGGCCAGTCCAAGCGCGGCGACCGCGACGATCGGCATGAGGTATTTTCGCATGGGTTACTCCTCTCGAATCCATCTTCCCGTTGCGCCGTCTTCGCCGGCGCAACACCGCTAGAACCATTGGAAGCGCCGGGTGTTCCGGTTCCACGGATCAGGGCGCTGCGCAAACCTCCGGCAGCTGCGGCGGTTTGTTGGCTTCATCCTGGCGATAAAGCGATTCGGCTAAATCCCGGCGACCGACGCCCACATCTCCGACAGCCTGCGCCGGAACGACGCCATTGCCGTCAGCGGCACCGGCTGTTCCTCCTCTTCCGGCAGGCGAAGGCCGACCACATTGACGCGGCCGCCGCTGATGCTGCGCGCTACCAGAACGATGCTATCGAGCGCGAGTGTCGCGCCTTCGTTCGGTGCGTGATCGAGATGGACGTCGAAATAATCGGCAAGGGTGAGCTTCGACGCTTCGGCGTCGACGGTCACACCATAGGCCGCGGCAATGTCGCCCAGCGTGACTTCGCCCGCTACCGTGAAGTCCCCCAGCAGATGCGGGTCGGGCGCCGAACTGGGCGGCATGTCGACAAAGAACCGATCCAGCGCTTCGGCCTTCTCGGGCGGTGCCAGCAGATAGAGGTAATCGCCCGCCTCGACCGGATCTGCCTCGGCGGGCGAGAGAATCCGCTGGTCGCGGATCACCAGGGTCGGCTTCGACCAGGAAGGGATCAGCCCGCGCCGGAAATACAGGCTTTTGGGGCGGACGGGATAGCCGACCAGTTGCTGTTCGATCTGGCCGGGCAGATCGAGTTCGACGCGCCGCGGTCCGCGGTCGGCGCGCGGCAGCGCCACATGCAGGCGCCGGGCGGCGGCGGCCAGCGTCCAGCCCTGCAACAACAGCGAGATGATGACGACGACAAAGGCGACGTCGAAATAAAGGTAGGCCTTTGACAGCCCGACCAGCATCGGGATCGACGCCAGGAAGATCGCGACCGCGCCGCGCAGCCCGGTCCAGGCAATGAATATCTTTTCCCGCCAGTTGAAGCGAAACGGCGCAAGACACAGGAACACCGCCAGCGGCCGCGCCACCAGCATCAGCACCAGTGCGACCACCACCGCCGGAACGACGCTGCTCCCCAGCCGCTGCGGCGAGACCAGAAGACCGAGCAGCACGAACATCACGATCTGCGCGAGCCAGGTCGCGGCATCGAGAAACGTCACCACTGAATTGTGCGCGCGGGTCGGCTGGTTGCCGATAATGATGCCGGCGAGATAGACCGCCAAAAAGCCGGAGGCGTGCGCGATCTGCGCGCCGCCGAAGATCACCAATGCGGCGGTGGCGACAAAGGGCGCATGCAGGCCTTGCGGCAGCGCGACACGGTTCAGCGCGAGGACCACCAGGCGCCCGCCGGTCACGCCGACAATGGCGCCGAGCACCGCCTCCTGAGCGAATTCCATCGCCACATGCCAGAACGAGCTGGCACCGCTTGAGATCAGTTCCACCAGCATCAGCGTGAGAAACACCGCGAACGGATCGTTGGTGCCGGACTCGACCTCGAGCGTCGCGCCGACGCGCGGACGCAGCCGCAGGCCCTGGGCGTGCACCAGCAGAAACACCGCCGCGGCGTCGGTCGACGCCACCACGGCGCCGACCAGCAACGCCTCGACCCAGTTCAGGTCGAGGGCGTATCTGGCGACCGGCGCGGTGATCAGCGCCGTCAGCAGCACGCCGATGGTCGCCAGCACCACCGACGGTGCCAGCACCGCGCGGATGCTTTGAAACCGGGTCCGCAGGCCACCGTCGAACAGGATCAACGCCAGCGCCACCGATCCCACCAGATAGGTGGTACGCACGTCGTCGAACCGGATCTGGCCCGGCCCGGAATCGCCCGCCGCCATGCCGATCAGCAGGAACACCAGCAGCAGCGGCGCGCCGAACCGCAGCGCGAGCAGGCTCGACAGGATCCCCGCCATCACCAGGACCGCGCCGAGAAGAATGGCTATGCTGACCGAATCGAGTGACGCCATGCGCGCTTTCGTAAAACACGGAAAAATACCTGCAATTGCATCCTTATCGTCGCCACAGTTCGACGCCAAGGCCATTTCTGCCGAAAGCCGCCACCAACCCGGTTTGCCTGCACGAACTGGCTTGCGGCGTGCCGTCGCGATGGCGTCGGCGCGGCGGTTATGGAATTCTGCCCGACATTCGAATCAGGTTTGCGAATCAGGTTTGCGAATCAGGTTTGCCCGACGCCGATTTGCCACGAAATGAGTTTTGACGATGGGCCTGAATGACGTCCTCGACTTCCTGCATGCCGCGGCGCGTTCGGCCGGCGCAGAGATCACCTCACCATGGTTCTATCTGCAGCTTGGCCTGATCATGGCCGGCGCCGGTGTTGCGTTCGCGAGCGGGGCCGCGATCCGTTCGCGGGTCGACCCCACCACCCTCGCCATGGGCTGGCCGGCGCCGCTCCGGCTGGTGTTGCGGGTGCTGGTCCGCTACTCCTCGACTGCGGTGTTCGCGATCCTGATGCGGGTGGCGCGCATCATCATGCGGGCATCGACCTGGCCGAGCCGCAGCTATCTGCTCGCCGTCGCCGCCAAATTGGCCCTGGCGTGGCTGATCATTCGTCTCGTCACATCGGTCATCCGCAACGAATTCGTGGTTCGGCTGGTATCGCTGTCGGCGTGGCTGGTCGCGGCCCTGAGCATTCTCGGGGAGCTTGATCCGACCATCGATGCGCTTGACTCGGTCTCCATCGTGCTCGGAGGCCTGCGGCTGACGCCGCTGCTGCTGATCAAGCTCGGCGTGCTGCTGGCGGTGGCGTTGTGGCTGTCCAATGTCGCGAGCAACTTCGCCGAGAGCCGGATCACGCGATCCGGCGACCTGACGCCTTCGATCCAGGTGCTGCTGATCAAGATGATCCGGCTCGCCTTGATGATCTTCGCCGTCGCCGTGGTGATGAGCGCGGTCGGCATCAACCTCTCGGCGCTCGCGATCTTTTCGGGCGCGGCCGGCGTCGGCATCGGCTTCGGCTTGCAGAAGATCGTCGCCAATTTCATCAGCGGCATCATCCTGCTCGCCGACAAATCGGTGAAGCCGGGCGATCTCGTCACCATCGGCGACAGCTCGGGGCGCATCAGCGCGATGAAGACGCGCTATATCTCGGTCGCCGCCGGCGACGGCCGCGAATTCCTGATCCCGAATGAGGATCTGGTGACGCAGAAGGTCACCAACTGGACCTACACCGACAAGAATACGCTGGTGAAGGTCAATTTCGGCACTAATTATGACGCCGACCCGCGGCTTGTCTGCAAGCTTGCCATGGATGTCGCTTCCACGGCGCCGCGGGCGATCAAGAGCAGGCCGCCGAACTGCATCCTGGTTGAGTTTGCCGAGGTTGGCATGAAGTTTTCGCTGACGTTCTGGATTCCCGATCCGGATGGCATGGACAACGTCAAGAGCGAGGTCATGCTGGCGCTTTGGGAGGCGTTCAAGCGGGAAGGCATCCGCGTCCCCTATCCGGTGCGGGAAATCCGCGTCCGCGGCGGCGCGTTGCCGGTCGAGACCACGGTAGAGGTTCCAAGTTGACGTTAAGGGCGAACCCGGTTCCTCGCCGCACATCCGGCCGCGCGACCAAGCTTGGCTTGCACTGGTCGCCCCGATCATTAAATTAGAGCTTCAAGTCAGCCATCCGCGGCCAACCCGCCGAAACATGAACATCCCATGAGCTATGTCGAAGCCTCCGATACCTCCCTGCGCAAAACCGGGCAGATCAAACTGCACGGACCGGCCGGTTTCGCCGGCATGCGCAAGGCTGGCGCGCTGGTGGCGAAATGCCTCGACGAACTCACCGACGTCGTGAAGCCGGGCGTGCCGACCTCGCGGATCGATGACTTCGTCCGCGAATTCGCCTTTGGCCATGGCGCCTACCCGGCCACCCTGATGTATCGCGGCTACCGCTATTCGACCTGCACCTCCATCAACCATGTGGTCTGCCACGGCATGCCCGGCGACCGCGCGCTGAAGGAAGGCGATATCGTCAACATCGACGTCACCTTCATCGTCGAGGGCTGGTATGGCGATTCCAGCCGGATGTATGCGGTGGGGCCCGTGGCCCGCAAGGCCGAACGGCTGATCGAAGTGACCTACGAGGCCATGATGCGCGGCATCGCCGCGGTCAAGCCCGGCGCCACCACCGGCGATATCGGCCATGCCATCCAGAGTTTCGTCGAACCGCAGGGCATGAGCGTGGTGCGTGACTTCTGCGGCCACGGCCTGGGCCGCATGTTCCACGACGAACCGAACATCATTCATATCGGCCGGCCCGGCGAGGGCGTGGCGCTGAAGCCCGGCATGTTCTTCACCATCGAGCCCATGATCAATCTCGGCAAGCCGCATGTGAAGATCCTGTCCGACGGCTGGACCGCGGTGACCCGCGACCGCTCGCTGTCGGCGCAATTCGAGCATTCGGTCGGCGTTACGGCCAACGGCGTCGAAATCTTCACGCTGTCGCAGCGCCATGCCGAGCGGCCGCCGGCCTGACCGATCACAATTCAAGGTTGCAAAACCTGCCCGCCACGGCATGGTTGGCGCCATGTCCACCAAGCCCGACCAGCCGAACGATCGGCCCGAAGCCGCCACGCCGCATTATCTCGGCCATCGCGAGCGGCTGCGCGAGCGTTTCCGTCTCGCCGGCCCGGATGCGCTCAGCGACTATGAATTGCTGGAGATGCTGCTGTTCGGCAGCCTGTCGCGCGGCGACGTCAAGCCGCTGGCCAAATCGCTGATCGACCAGTTCGGCTCGTTCGCCGAAGTCATTCACGCGCCGGAGGCCCGGCTGCAGAAAGTCGACGGGCTCGGCGAAAAGACAGTCACCCACATCCGCCTGATCGCCGCCGTCGCCAGCCGCATTGCCAGGGGCGAACTGAAGAAGCGCACCCTGTTATCCTCATGGAACCAGGTGATCGACTATTGCCGCACCAGCATGGCGTTCGCCGACAGGGAGCAGTTTCGCCTGCTGTTTCTCGACAAGCGCAACCAGCTCATATCGGACGAGGTGCAGCAGGTCGGCACCGTCGATCACACGCCGGTCTATCCGCGCGAAGTGATCAAGCGGGCGCTGGAATTGTCGGCCACCGCGATCATCCTGGTGCACAACCATCCGTCCGGCGATCCGACACCGTCGCAGGCGGATATCCAGATGACCCGCGCGATCGTCGACATCGCCACCCCGCTCGGCATCGCCGTCCATGATCACATCATTGTCGGCAAGAACGGGCACGCGAGCTTGAAGGGGCTGAAGCTGATCTGAGGGGTGGCGGAAATCGTAGCCCGGATGGAGCGAAGCGCAATCCGGGAATAGCGATACGGATGCGACGGCCCCGGATTTCGCTGCGCTCCATCCGGGCTACGTCATTGCGAGCGAAGCGAAGCAATCCATGTCGCAGCAAGCCGAGGCATGGATTGCTTCGTCGCTTACGCTCCTCGCAATGACGGAGGAAGTGTCGTAGCCCGGATGGAGCGAAGCGC
Source organism: Bradyrhizobium sp. (assembly GCA_039935515.1). Taxonomy (GTDB): domain Bacteria; phylum Pseudomonadota; class Alphaproteobacteria; order Rhizobiales; family Xanthobacteraceae; genus Bradyrhizobium. The sequence goes on along the minus strand of JBDTKD010000139.1, from coordinate 68 downwards.
AATCCGGGAATAGCGACGTGGGACAACCGCCCCCGGATTTCGCTGCGCTCCATCCGGGCTACGGGTGC
>JBDTKD010000138.1:0-5162 GCA_039935515.1 Bradyrhizobium sp. | reverse complement strand
TACCTTGGCGAGATTTGCCGGGAAACCCTTCGGGGCCGCGCGGCCCTGAAGGATCGGCTCGGCAAATCTCCCCTTGAAGCTTCTGATCATGAGCTATACGTATCCCGTCGGGATACGTATAGCAATGCTTTCGTATCCCGATGAGATACCTGCGGCCGTGATCGCACCAAACTTTGCTGCCTATCTATTGCAGAGCGCCATTGCGTTCGCGGCTTGGCCCGAGCGGCTCGGGTCGCGGCGCTGAAGGCATTTGCGGCGGAAGCACATCTCGCGGTCTAATATAGCCAGGCTTTGAACGTTGCGTCGCGATGCGCCCTCGATGCTCATTGCATCACCCGCGTCTGTTTGTGCCGACCGCTAGGTCGGTTTGCTCGCAAGTTTCTCAAGCAAGCCAATTCTCCACGATCAGACCGCGGATACGTCTGAATTCGTCTGTATTGGCGGTCACGATCGTCGCGCCGATCGCACAGGCGTGCGCGGCGATAAGCAGATCGTTGCCGCCGACTGGTTTTCCGGCGGCTTCCAGTTCTGAGCGGATTCCGCCATATTCGGCATCCGCAGGGACGTCAAACGGCAGCACCTTGATCTCGCCGAGCAGGTCTTCGACGGCTTTGAGCAGCCGCTTCGAGCCGCTCTTTGCGCAGCCGTAGCGCAACTCGGCCGCCACGATGATACTGGTGCAGATGTTGTCCTCACCCAGCTTGGCGATCCGCTTCGCAGCTCTGCCCTGCGGGTTCCTGATCAGGTCGGAAACGATGTTCGTGTCCAGCATGTAGCGAGTCAAAACACGTTGTCCCGCGCCGGTACGGGATCGACGATCTCAGGAAAACCCTCTTCCAGCGGCTTCATCGTTTTGAGCAGGGCGACCAGTCCGCGCTTGCGCACCGGCTCGATCACCAGACGATCGCCGTCGCGGTGCATGACCGCTTCGTCGCCCGGCAGTTCGAACTCCACAGGAATACGGACCGCCTGGTTGCGGCCGTTGCGGAACAGTCTGACGTGCCTCTGCTCAGGCATGGATTACCTCCAAGCATATGCCGGAGACATATGCCGTTATGCGCCAGGTTGCAAGAGGCCACCGGACCGGATAATTCCCCGACTTCAGCCTGTCCGACACCGAGGGCGCGGATTTTGTGAGTGGATATCGCCGGCTCTGCAAGGAACGAGACCAACTCCCGGCTATCATTTCAAATGATTCGCGGAGGCACCTCGATGAGCCGAGCCCAGCCAAAATCCTCGCCGACGGATGAGCACGCGAGACGGATCGCCCAGGCGATCGCCAAGGGGCGGCCGCCCCCATTCAATGATGCCCTCGAGCGGTACTGCGAAAGCTCCCCGCGCGAAATCTTCGCGGCTTTCACCGGCGCGGCTCGCCACATGCCTCCGGCCGGCAACGATGAGCGGCTCGCGATCGGTTATCTGTTTCTGCTCCAGCGGCTGCTCGAGCATCTGCGTTATCGCACCGATCGCGGCTACGCTGACGCAAACCAACTGATCGCGGATTTTCAGGCCGACGTCATCGCGCAGGTCGAGAGCGGCAACGTCGACGGGTGCATGCTTGCCTTTGTGGGAGGAGCGCTGCATCAGTCGAAAATACCTGCGTCGCCCGAGTTTGCCGCGGCGTCGACAAATCAGTTCCTTGATCGGAACCAGGACGGGCCGCTTCCGACCGACGTCCATGTTGCTCTCGCTGGCATCCTCGAAGCGTGCGACGGCGATCCGTTCCTGGCTGTCGGCTCGCTGATCGAAAGCGGTCATGCCATGCCGGCGGAAACCCGCAGCGCTTTGGCAGTGGGCATGGCGCTCGCCGGCATCCCCGAAGCGCGTGGTGCCGCCGTGCTGTTCCTGCTCGATCCAAATTCGACCGTGCGCCGGGCGGTTGCCGGCGCACTTGCGGAGGTCGCGGCCTCGCTGACGCCGACCGAGGTTCGGCGGCTGATCGCGATGCGCAACTGGCGACTCGAGAACGAGCGAGCCGAAGTCGACGCGATCATCCGCAAGGCGCGGGCGGCCGGGGTCGATTGTGCGCCGTGGGAAGCGGCGAGCATTGAGGCAATTGTCGCCACCGCCGTCGATGGCGCCACGGCGCAAGGATTCCTTCTGATATCCCCGGTTGGGCGGAAAAAGCGGATCTCGTCGGTTCTGATCAAGGGAGGGATTGCGGATGCCTGGAGTGGCGAACCGGAATCGGGTCGCCAGATCAAGATGAGTCTCGCCGCCGCCGGGATGGACACCCCTATGCTTGCCGTATCCCGTCAATATCTCGATCGCATCATGGCGCACGAACTGGCGCTCAGTATCGAGAAACGGGAAGCACCGCCGTTCGGCCTGCTCCAAGTCGCAGAAACGATCGGCGGTGCCGATTGGCAGCCCGCGCGCATGGCCTTTGGTGAAACGCTCGCCGGGTTGATCGCCGAGGTTCCCAAGGCGATGTGTGAGCCCGCCGCGCTCGCATCTGTGCTGCGGGAGAGCAGCAAACTGGGCGAACTGGAGGCCGTCACACAATCCTGGTTCGAGGACGACCCGCAGGTGGCGCAAGCCGTGGAGCGCGCCCGCGGCCGTGATCGCACCAAACTTGCTACCTATCTATTGCAGAGCGCCATTGCACGACATCGTGATAGATGGGCTGACGTTGTGTTGCGGACGGCCCTATGGATGCGTGAGGCGCCTATGGCGGCCGAACTACCCTGGCGCGAACTCGCGATCGTTGCACAGGCGCTCGCCGACGGACGGGATATGACCGAGATCGGTTTAATGCGCGGTATTGCATTGCGGACGATCGCGGTGCTCAGGGACGCCGGACAGATGTGAGGGGAACTGCGGACGCGTTTTGCGCCGCCTCTTTCGCCGAATTGGAGGATCTGGCGGCTGAGCTGACGCTCCCACCGGAATCGATTGCGGGAAAATTATATCGCAATTTCAATTACATAATAGCTCGCAATTTTATTCTGAATGGCACACCATTTCGCCAGAAGATCAAAAAGGTATAAGAACGAGCACCATGCCACGCAAAGGCGCGGAAGAAGCTCGCAACCAGCTACCGGATCTTCTTGAGGCGGCCGAGCAAGGCCGATCAACGATTATTGCCAGACCTGGCCGACCAGTTGCGGCATGGGTACCGATCGAAGCCGATGCCGCCGCCGTTCGGCAGCAGCCGCTGCTGCCCGTCGCAGGATCGGGTCGCGGGCTATGGGGGAAGGCTGGTGCGCGCACGCTTCGAAGGCTGCGTGACGAATGGAGCCGGTATAATTCGGAGGTCTAACGCATGACAGCGATTTCTCACGCGTGCGCGCGCCGCGTATAATCTGTTGAGGGGTGGGCTGCCAGCACCAGAGGGTTCATGGAGCGATGAGCCGGAAGAACCGAACTGCACTTGCCGATCGTGTCGTCCGGGCTGCGGAGGCGGCGCTTGCCGCCCAGGATCATGTCAGCCCCATCGACGTACTGGTCAGGATCGGCTGGCTTGACGTCGGAGCGATGGAACGCTGGCGGCGGGGCCAGATCGATAGCCTCGAGGGCGCGATGCAGATCGACCCGTCGCGTATTTTGGAAGCATTGCGGCTGCTGCAATCCTGGGCCACCGGCAAAGACTTGTGCGCAAGCCCGACGGACTATGTCGCGCGCACGGCGCAACGCCAGACGCTGCGCTTCAGCCAAAGCGGTGATCCTGCGATCGAGGCGCTGTACCGGACCCATTGGGCTTCGCAAGAGCTCTCCGAGAAGAAACGCGAACGCTTGGCCGAGAAGGCAAGCCGTGCCCCGGATCTGGTCGTGGTCCAGCCATTGAACCAGGAATGGACATGCCACCGATGTGGCGGCACCGATGGTCTGTTGATGATGGAAAATCCGGGCCCGGCATGCCTGCGCTGCGTTGGCCTTGATGATCTCGAGTTCCTGCCGGCGGGCGACGCGCTGCTGTCGCGGCGGGTGAAGGCGAAAAGCACGAGATTCGCCGTTGTCGTGCGCTTCAGCCGCAGCCGTCGCCGCTACGAGCGACAAGGTCTGTTGGTCGAGCCGCAGGCCCTGGCGGACGTGCAGCACGGCCTCGTCGCGCGGCGACGCGAGTAACGCGGCCGAGATGAACTTCAGCTTCGGTCACGGCCGTGGGGACCGAAAATCGATTGCGCGCAGGATCACGCCGGGAGGATTGCCCTCCAGTTCGACCTCGCTGAATTTTCGCGCGGCGCGTTCTTCGATGCGGTCGCGCAGCCTCAGGAATTGCTGTTCGCGCTGCGCCGGCGAGGTTCGCGAGGTACCTTCGAGCTGATCCATCGCATCGGTGGAAATGGCGCAGGGGATACTGGCCTGCTCGTTCTTCATCGTGAACAGCACCACCATCCGGTTGAAGTCGTATTCCCCGAAGTCACCTCGCGTCAGCGCCATATCGAAACTCCCGATTGAACGACGGGCCAAACGGCCGTCTAGAACTTCTTCTTGGCGAGCGGGGGATTGAGTTCGGCGATCTTCGAAAGGCAGTCCTCCCTGGTGGTGTGAGGGCCGGTGACGAAGGTGCCGCTCACCTTGGTGCTGTACCAGCCCGACACCACGCCGAGACGCAGCGACTCTTCGGTTTGGACGTGACGCGGCGAGAGATTTTGCATGGAGGTTCCTTTGGAAGCCGGATGTTCGGCTTGCGGAACATCCCGGGACCCCCCATTGCGCTTTTTATGCGGGGAAAGCCACGGCTTTCTTTCACCCGGCGGTCCGCGCCCGCCGTCCCTCGATCGGATAGGCCGGATCGTTGAATCCGGGCGTCGAGGGATGACCGCTCGCCACCAGGCGGTCGATCAGGGCTTCGTCCTCGGCGGTGAAGCGGTAATCGAGCGCGCGCAGGTAATCGTCCCATTGCTCCTCGGTGCGGGGACCGGCGATCACCGCACTGACCAGGGAAGAGTTCAATACCCAGGAGACGGCGAACTGCCCGGCGGTCACGCCCCTGGCCTCGGCATGCCGCCTGATTTCCTGCGCCAATTGCAGCGATTCCGGGCGCCACTCGGTCTGCATCATGCGGGTGTCGTTGCGTCCGGCGCGGGTATCCTTGCCGGGCGGCGCGTCGGGACGGTATTTGCCGGTCAGTACGCCGCGCGCCAGCGGGCTGTACGGCACGATGCCGAGACCGTAATAGCCGCAGGCCGGGAAATGCTCGACCTCGGGCATGCGGT
>JBDTKD010000137.1:0-13916 GCA_039935515.1 Bradyrhizobium sp. | reverse complement strand
AGCTCGACGGAAGGTTGGGACGACGCGGCCGAAGTTCGGTCGTATCAAAAAGTGTTCACAAGCCGAACGGGGAGCGTGTCAGGATTCTTTCGATCGACGCCAACAGCCCAACATTCGGGAATGATTTGAGTACCGTTTTCGAGCGTAACGTGGCTAAGGCGCGGCGCGCGAACAAGAAGAAGTTCGGCTCGCCTGACCGTGTCGCGCACAAAGCTTGATAAGCCGAAGTTCTGGATCGTCGCCGGTCCGAACGGAGCAGGCAAAAGCAGTATCTATACCGATACCGAGATTGAGGATTTTGGCGGTTCGGTCTGGATCATCAACCCGGACCTTCTGACAGCTCGGATTCAGGAAATAGAGCGTTTGAGGCCACGGGCCGCGAATATCCAGGCTGTGACCCGTATCTATAGTTGGCTCGAAGCGTCGATCTCTGCCCATCAAACAATCGGTGTTGAGACGGTGCTGTCGACCGAAAAATACCGCGCGCTTGTTCTTGCGGCTAAGGTACACGGGTTTGAGGTGCGATTGATCTACATTCTACTTAATTCCCCTGAACTCAGCGTGGAACGCGTGAAGCTACGAGTTGGAAAGGGCGGACATCACGTCCCGACCACAAAAATTCGCAGTCGTCGCGAGCGCTCGCTCCGACAGCTCCCCTGGTTTCTCAGGAATGCCGACCTTGCGTGGATATTTGACAATTCGGGTGCGCGGCCTGCACAGATCGCTCGAAAAGTCGGAAATACGATCGTCGTCGATCCAGCGGCTCTTCCCGAAATCAAGGAAGCGGTTCGCATGATCAGAGGCATGAAGTAATACGAGTTTGAACCATGATCATCGCCATCGACGGACCGGCCGCCTCCGGCAAGGGCACGCTCGGAAAGCGGCTCGCCCATCATTACGGCTATCGTCACCTCGATACCGGCGTGATCTACCGCGCGGTGGCCAAGGCGCTGCTCGATGCCGGCGCCGATCTGACCGATGAGGCGCTCGCGGTCGCCGCCGCGATGGAACTCGATCCCGAAAAATTCGGAAATCCGGTACTGAAGAGCCAGGTGGTCGGCGAGGCCGCCTCGGTGGTTTCGGCGATCCCACGGGTCCGAGAGGTGCTGGTCGATTTTCAGCGGCATTTCGCGGCCGGTCCGCCCGGCGCGGTGCTCGATGGCCGCGATATCGGCACCGTGATCTGCCCCGACGCCGATGTGAAGATTTTCGTGGTCGCCGACCCCAGGGTTCGGGCCCGCCGCCGTACCCTCGAGGCGAGGGCCCGCGGCGAGGACGCCGACGAGGCCATGGTGCTGGCGGATATCCTCAGACGCGACGAACGCGACCAGAACAGGGCCACGGCACCCCTGAAACCGGCTCCGGATGCTCACTTGCTCGATAACTCGCAGTTGGATATAGAAGGCGGCATCCGGGCCGCCATCGACATTGTCGAGGCCGTCCGAGCGGGCCGGCAGCGGGTTTGAACCCGTCGCCGTCATTGGAGGAAAGCCCGCTCCAGGCTTCGAGATCGATCAACTCGTTTCAGGCTCCGGATAAAAATCAACGGATCGAACGTGCAGGCATGCTGCCGGCCCGCTGTTGCGCTTGCCGCATCCAGCGGTCGTCAGAGGTTGCGGACCCCTGACACCTGGCGCGCGATCCGCCCCCCAACCCGAACGGCCGGCGATACCGCATCTGGAGAACAAATGGCTTCGACTGCTGCTTCTTATAATCCTACCCGCGACGATTTCGCCGCGATGCTCGACGAGTCCTTTGCCGGCGGCAATTTGCAGGAAAGCTCGGTCATCAAGGGCAAGGTAGTTGCAATTGAAAAAGATATGGCCGTCATCGATGTCGGCCTGAAGACCGAAGGCCGCGTGGCGCTGCGGGAATTCGCAGGACCCGGCCGCGAAAGCGAACTCAAGGTCGGCGACGAGGTCGAGGTGTTCCTCGACCGTATCGAAAACGCGCTCGGCGAGGCCGTGCTGTCGCGCGACAAGGCGCGCCGCGAGGAGAGCTGGGGCAAGCTCGAGAAGGCGTTCAACAACAACAAGAAGGTGCACGGGGTCATCTTCAACCAGGTCAAGGGTGGCTTCACCGTCGATCTCGACGGCGCGGTCGCCTTCCTGCCGCGCTCGCAGGTCGATATCCGTCCGATCCGCGACGTCGCTCCGCTGATGAACAATTCACAGCCGTTCCAGATCCTCAAGATGGATCGCCGCCGCGGCAACATCGTGGTGTCGCGCCGCACCGTGCTGGAAGAGACCCGGGCCGAGCAGCGCCAGGAACTGGTGCAGAATCTCGAGGAAGGCCAGGTCATCGACGGTGTGGTCAAGAACATCACCGATTACGGTGCGTTCGTCGATCTCGGCGGCATCGACGGCCTTCTGCATGTCACCGATATCGCCTGGCGCCGGGTCAATCACCCGACCGAAGTGTTGACCATCGGCCAGACCGTGAAGGTCAAGATCATCAAGATCAACCACGAGACCCACCGCATCTCGCTCGGCATGAAGCAATTGCTGGACGATCCGTGGCAGGGCATCGAGGCGAAATACCCGCTCAATGCGCGCTTCACCGGCCGCGTCACCAACATCACCGATTACGGCGCGTTCGTCGAGCTTGAGCCGGGCATCGAAGGCCTGATCCATGTCTCGGAAATGTCGTGGACCAAGAAGAACATGCATCCCGGCAAGATCGTTTCGACCTCGCAGGAAGTCGAAGTTCAGGTGCTCGAAGTCGATTCGGTCAAGCGCCGGATTTCGCTCGGCCTCAAGCAGACCATGCGCAATCCCTGGGAAGTGTTCGTCGAAAAATTCCCGGTCGGATCGACGGTCGAAGGCGAGGTCAAGAACAAGACCGAGTTCGGCCTGTTCCTCGGTCTCGAGGGCGACGTCGACGGCATGGTCCATCTGTCGGATCTCGACTGGAAGCTGCCGGGCGAACAGGTGATCGACAACTTCAAGAAGGGCGACATGGTCAAGGCCGTGGTGCTCGATGTCGATGTCGAGAAGGAGCGTATCTCGCTCGGCGTCAAGCAGCTCGAGGGCGATCCGTTCGCCGAGCCCGGCGATGTCAAGAAGGGCGCGGTCGTGACCTGCGAAGTGCTGGAGGTCAAGGAAAGCGGCATCGAGGTCAAGATCGCCGGCACCGACTTCACCACCTTCATCAAGCGGTCGGAACTCGCCCGCGACCGCAATGACCAGCGCGCCGAACGTTTTGCCGTCGGCGAGAAGGTCGATGCGCGGGTGATCCAGTTCGACAAGAAGGCCCGCAAGGTCCAGGTCTCGATCAAGGCGCTGGAAGTCGCCGAGGAGAAGGAGGCCATCGCGCAATATGGCTCCTCCGATTCGGGCGCGACCTTGGGTGACATTCTCGGCACCGCGCTGAAGCAGCGCGGCGACAAGTAGGCTTTCACTTTCACGTCATCGCCAATCGGGCCCCGGTTTCGACCGGGGTCCTTTTTGTTCGGTGCCCAAATTGGTTCTCGCTCGTCATGCCCGCGCTGGCCGCGGGCATCCAAGTCTTTCTGGGCAAGCCCGGCCATCCCGGCGGGGCTATCCTCTGGGGGCCTTGTTTTCTTCATATTGCACCGAAATTGATGTAATTGGGACACGGCATGTTAGCGCCGGGCAGAGCAGACCCTGCGAACCCCCTGAAGGCCGATCCCGGGAGATTTTCGATGTCGCTTGATTCAGATGTGATCGTCGACCGCCGCAGGATACGCCGCAAGCTGACATTCTGGCGCGTGGTTGCCGCATTGGTCGCAATCGCGGCGATCGCCGGCGTCGGCATGATGGTGACGCCGGCCGGGCGTAGCGCGTTCACGAACTCTGGCTCGATCGCCCGCATCAATATCGAAGGCTTGATCCGCAGCGACCAGAATCGCGTCGAAGCGCTGGACCGGCTGGCCAATTCGAGGGCCGCGGCAGTCATTGTGCACATCAATTCGCCGGGCGGCACCACCGCCGGCTCCGAGCAACTCTACGATGCGCTGGTGCAGTTGAAGGCGAAGAAGCCGCTGGTGGTGGTCGTCGAGGGGCTGGCGGCCTCCGGCGGCTACATCACGGCGATTGCGGCCGATCACATCATCGCCCAGCAGACATCGCTGGTCGGTTCGATCGGCGTGCTGTTTCAGTTTCCGAATTTTACCGACCTGCTCAAGACCGTTGGCGTCAAGGTCGAGGAAGTGAAATCGTCGCCGCTGAAGGCCGCGCCGAACGGCTTTGAGCCGACCAGTCCGGAGGCGCGCGCGGCGCTGGATTCGCTGGTGAAGGATTCCTATGCGTGGTTTCGCGGGCTGGTGAAGGAACGCCGCGGCATGGACGATGCGCTGCTCGACAAGGTCGCCGACGGACGGGTCTTCACCGGCCATCAGGCGATCGATCTCAAGCTGGTCGACGAACTCGGCGATGAGAAAACCGCGGTAGCCTGGCTGGTCGCGCAGAAGGGCGTGAAGAGCGATCTGCCGGTGCGCGATTACAAGCTGCAGCCGCGCTTTGGCGACCTGACTTTCCTGCGCACCGCGGCTTCCATCACGCTCAATGCGCTCGGATTGGGGTCGATCGCGCGCCAGGTCGAGCAGGCCGGCGTGGTGCAGGCGGCTGACCGCCTCAGCCTCGACGGCATGCTGGCGTTATGGCAGCCCCCGGGCAACAATTGAATCTAACGAGTTGGGCTTCGGCGCGGTCTTCCCGCTTTGCGGGTATTGCCACAATCCCCGATCGGGCCGCTTGTCACGCCTTTTCGCGCCGCCCAGTTTCATTTAGCGTCTTGACAGTTCAGGGTATTTTCACGGAAATGGAAGTCCGCACCTTCCGGGTCCAGTCTCGATGATCAAATCCGAACTCGTTCAGCGCATCGCCGAGCACAACCCGCATCTCTATCAGAGGGATGTGGAGAACATTGTAAATGCGATCCTCGATGAAATCGTTGCGGCTCTGGCGCGTGGCGATCGCGTCGAACTGCGTGGCTTCGGCGCTTTTTCGGTGAAGCACCGCCCCGCCCGTGCCGGCCGCAATCCGCGCACCGGGGCGCATGTGCCGGTGGATCAGAAGAGCGTGCCGTTTTTCAAGACCGGCAAGGAAATGCGTGAACGGCTGAACCGCGAAGGCGGAGCGCCCGAAGCCGGCGCCTGAGCGGGTTGGGTCGCGCCAGTTCAGTCCGCAACGGATGCCGTGTCGTGGAATATGTTCCCGACGATCTCCATCAAGGCGAGAGATGGTCATGCGAAAATTCTTCACGGCGCTGATCGTCATTCCGCTCGGCGTGATCTTCATCGTCTTCGCGGTCGCCAATCGTCATCTGGTAACGGTGTCGTTCGATCCGTTCAATTCCAGCGATCCGTCGGTTGCGATCAGGCTGCCGCTGTTCATCGTCATCATCGCGGTGGCGATTCTGGGGGTGGCCGCTGGCGGCTCCGCAACCTGGTTGCGGCAGCGCCGCTGGCGCCGCGCGGCGCGTCAGCATGAGGCCGATGCGCGGCAGGCGCAGAGGGAATTGGCCGACCTGCGCGCGAGCGCAGCGACCTCCCGGTACGACCCGCAGCGGCTTCCGGCACTGCCGCAGGCGAGCGGCTACGGGGCCGCGGAGCGAGACAAGCAGGGCGCGACGTTGTAGAACCCGGCCCGCGATGCCTCGCTCAGGGCCGCCGCCCCAACCCGTACCCCGAACCATGCCGCTGATCGTCAAAATTTGTGGCCTGTCCACGCCCGAGACCCTGGATGCCGCGCTGCAAGCCGGCGCCGACATGGTTGGATTCGTGTTCTTTCCGCCCTCGCCCCGTCATATCGGCATGGAGGCCGCGCGCGATCTCGGCCAGCGGGCGAGAGGCCGCGCCGTCAAGGTGGCGCTTACAGTCGATGCCGACGACGCGACGCTCGCCAACATCGTCGAAACGCTGCGGCCGGATATTCTGCAGCTTCACGGCAGTGAAACCATGGCGCGGCTGCGCGACATCAAGCAGGCCTTCGGACTGCCGGTGATGAAGGCAATCGCGGTCGAAACCCCGGCCGATCTGGTGCCGTTGCCCGGCTATGCCACGGTGGCCGATCGCATCCTGTTCGACGCCCGCGCCCCCAGGGGAGCCTCCCGCCCCGGCGGGCTTGGCGCGGCATTCGACTGGCACGTGCTGGAAAATCTCGAGCTCGCAATTCCGTTCATGGTCTCTGGCGGCCTCACCCGCGAAAATGTCGCAGCCGCGGTTGGTCTCACCCGCGCCGGCGGCGTCGACGTCTCCTCGGGCGTGGAGCGGGCCCTCGGCGTCAAGGATCCCGAGATGATCGAAGCCTTCATCCGCACGGCGCGCGCGATCGGTCAGGGCGCCTCGCTCGCCGTGGCAGGTGATCGATGATCGAGACAATTCGCCCGACAGGCATGGATGGCCGGATCGCGCCCGGCGATGATGAAAGGCCATGATGAGCCCGGCATTGCCCAATTCCTTCCGCAGCGGTCCCGACGAGCGCGGGCATTTCGGCATTTTTGGCGGACGCTTTGTCGCCGAAACGCTGATGCCGTTGATCCTCGACCTGGAGCAGGCCTACGCCGCCGCCAAGGCCGATCCCGCGTTCCAGGCGGAGATGAACGGATATCTGAAGGACTATGTCGGCCGGCCGTCGCCGCTTTATTTCGCCGAACGGCTGACCGAACATCTCGGCGGCGCCAGGATCTACCTCAAGCGCGAGGAGCTCAACCATACCGGTTCGCACAAGGTCAACAACGTGCTGGGCCAGATCATGGTGGCGCGGCGCATGGGCAAGCAGCGCATTATCGCCGAGACCGGCGCCGGCCAGCATGGCGTTGCCACCGCGACCCTGTGCGCGCGGTTCGGGCTCGATTGCGTGGTCTATATGGGCGCGGTCGATGTCGAGCGGCAGCAGCCCAATGTCATACGCATGGAAATGCTGGGCGCCAAGGTGATCCCGGTGCAATCGGGATCGCGCACGCTGAAGGATGCGATGAACGAGGCGCTGCGCGACTGGGTCACCAACGTACACGACACCTTCTACTGCATCGGCACCGTGGCGGGCCCGCATCCCTATCCGATGATGGTGCGCGACTTCCAATCGATCATCGGCATCGAAACACGCGCGCAGATGCAAGCCGTCGAAGGCCGCCTGCCGGACTCGCTGGTTGCCTGCATCGGCGGCGGCTCCAACGCGATGGGGCTGTTTCATCCCTTCCTCGATGATCCCGGCGTCGAGATTTTCGGCGTCGAGGCCGCGGGCCATGGGCTGACGCAATTGCACGCGGCCTCGATCGCGGGCGGCCGGCCCGGCGTGCTGCATGGCAACCGCACCTATCTCTTGATGGATGACGACGGCCAGATCCAGGACGCGCATTCGATTTCCGCAGGGCTGGATTATCCCGGCATCGGACCGGAGCATTCCTGGCTGCACGAGACCGGCCGGGTGACCTATCTGTCCGCGACCGACGATGAGGCGCTGGCGGCGTTCCAGTTGCTGTCGCGGCTCGAAGGCATCATACCGGCGCTGGAGCCGGCGCACGCCATCGCCCGGGTGATGGAACTCGCGCCGCAACGGCCGAAGCACCATCTGATGGTGGTCAACCTGTCCGGCCGCGGCGACAAGGACGTGCCACAGGTCGGCGACATCCTGAAGGGCAGGAAGAAGTGAGCAGCGAACGCCATTGTTTTCTTCACCTCCCCGTCGGGGAGAGGTATAGCACAGCCGGCGCCGGACCATGACCACCCGCATCAACGCGCGCTTCGCCGAGCTGAAACGGCAGGGCCGGTCGGCCTTCGTCACCTTCCTGATGGCCGGCGATCCCGATCCCGCGACCTCGCTCGCCATCGTCAAGGCGCTGCCGGGAGCCGGCGCGGACATTATCGAGATCGGCATGCCTTTCACCGACCCGATGGCCGACGGCCCCTCGATTCAGGCAGCCGGCTTGCGCGCGTTGAAGGCCGGCATGACCCTGAAGAAGACGCTAGAGATGGTGCGCGGCTTTCGCGCGCACGACAACGCAACGCCGCTGGTGCTGATGGGCTATTACAATCCGATCTACATCCATGGCGTCGACCGCTTTCTCGTCGATGCGAAATCCGCCGGCGTCGACGGCCTGATCATTGTCGATCTGCCGCCGGAGGAAGATACCGAACTGTGCCTGCCGGCGATGCAGGCCGGGCTCAATTTCATCCGGCTGGCGACGCCGACCACCGACGACCGGCGCCTGCCTGCGGTGCTCGCCAACACGTCAGGCTTTGTCTATTACGTTTCCATCACCGGCATCACCGGCAGCGCCAGCGCCGATTCCAACGTCGTCGGCGAGGCCGTCGCGCGCATCAAGCGCCACACCCAGCTGCCGGTGTGTGTCGGCTTCGGCATCCGCACGCCGCAGGCGGCCCGCGCCATCGCCGAACACGCCGATGGCGCGGTGGTGGGTACCGCGCTGGTCGATGCCTTGCGCGGCAGCCTCGATCCCGAAGGCCGCGCGACGGCCAGGACGGTTGGCGCGGTGGCCGATCTCGCCGCGGCGCTGGCACGGGGTGTGCGGGGCGCCAAACAGGCCGCGGAATAAGCCACAATTGTAATGAAGACAGTCCACCGATGGCGGCTTGCCGGGCACAGGCCGGGCCGCCATATAGTCGGATGATCGCCTTGATCGCGATTCGGAGCGAACCATGAATTGGCTCACCAATGTCGTCCGGCCGAAAATCCGCAACATCCTGCGGCGCGAGACGCCGGAGAATCTGTGGATCAAATGTCCGGATTCCGGACAACTCGTGTTCTACAAGGACGTCGAGGCCAACCAGTTCGTCATTCCCGGTTCGAACTATCACATGCGCATGGGCGCGGTGGCGCGGCTGAAATCGATTTTCGACAACGAGACCTGGTTCGACGTGGCGCTGCCCGACGTAACCCCCGATCCCCTCAAGTTTCGCGACGAGCGCCGCTATGCCGACCGCATCAAGGACGCCCGCGCCAAGACCGGGCTGAACGACGCCATCAAGGTCGGCTATGGCAAGCTCGAAGGCGCCGCCGTCGTCATCGCGGTGCAGGATTTTGATTTCATGGGCGGCTCGCTCGGTATGGCCGCCGGCGAAGCGATCGTGCGCGGGCTAGAACTCGCGGTCGAGAAGAAATCGCCTTTCATCGTGTTCGCGGCCTCCGGTGGTGCCCGCATGCAGGAGGGCATCCTGTCGCTGATGCAGTTGCCGCGAACCACGGTTGCCGTGCAGATGCTGCGCGAGGCGAAACAGCCCTATATCGTGGTGCTGACCAATCCGACCACCGGCGGCGTCACCGCCTCCTACGCCATGCTGGGCGATGTGCAGATCGCCGAGCCCGGTGCGCTGATCGGCTTTGCCGGTGCGCGGGTGATCGAACAAACCATTCGCGAGAAACTGCCGGAAGGGTTTCAGCGCGCCGAATATCTCAAGGACCATGGCATGATCGACATGGTGGTGCACCGTCACGACTTGCGGCCGACGCTGGCGCGGCTGTGCCGGCTTTTGACCAAATCGCCGGCGCTCGAAGCGGCGTCGAAGCCTGCGCCACAGGTGGTCACGTCAGCCCAGATCCTGTCGGAAGCGGACGTGGCGCCCGCAGCACCGCACGCGTGAGCCGGCCCGCGGCAGAGCGTGCACCGCCGCTCGGCAAATTGATCGCGCGGCTGTCCGCCCTGCATCCCCGGCGTATCGACCTCGATCTGGCGCGGACGCTTCGGCTGCTCGACCGGCTCGACCATCCCGAACGCAAGCTGCCGCCGGTGATTCACGTCGCCGGTACCAATGGCAAGGGTTCGACCATCGCTTATTTGCGGGCGATCCTGGAAGCGGCGGGCTTGCGTGTCCACGTCTATACCTCGCCCTACCTGGTGCGGATCAACGAATGCTACCGGATCGGTCGGCCCGGCGGCGGCCGGCTGGTCGGCGACGACGAACTGCGCGCCGCGCTGGAGCACTGCGAGCGCGCCAATGCCGGCCTGCCGGTCACGATCTTCGAAATCGAAACGGCGGCGGCGTTTTGCCTGTTCGCGCAGCATCCCGCCGATCTGGTGCTGCTGGAAGTCGGTCTCGGCGGCCGGCTCGACGCCACCAATGTGATCGATGCGCCGCTCGCCACCGTGATCGCGCCGATCAGCATCGATCACACCGAGTTCCTCGGCGACACGCTGACCCGGATTGCCGGCGAGAAGGCCGCGATCATCAAGCGCGGCGTGCCGGTGGTCTGCGCCGAACAGGCCGCCGAGGCGATGGCCGTGATCGAGCAGCAGGCCCGGCGCGAGCACGCCGCGCTGCACGCCGCCGGACAGCAATGGGATGTCAATGTTGAGCGCGGGCGGCTGGTCTATCAGGATGACCGCGGCCTGATGGATCTGGCGGCGCCGCGGCTGTTCGGGCGGCATCAGTTCGACAATGCGGGCCTCGCCATTGCGACACTGCGTGCGCTGGATGCGTTCAGGATCGATGCCGCGGCGTTCGAGGCCGGTATCGTCGCCGCCGAATGGCCGGCCCGGATGCAACGTATCGGCTCCGGCGCGCTGGTGGACCAGGCGCCGCCGGGCTGCGAGATCTGGCTCGATGGCGGACACAATGCCGAGGGCGGGCGTGTCGCCGCGGCGGCGCTCGGCGACCTCGAAGAGCGGGTATCGCGGCCACTGGTGGTGATCGCCGGCATGATGGCCAACAAGGATGCCGCCGCGTTTCTCGCCAATTTTGCCGGCCTGACCCGCCATGTCATGGCGGTGCAGATCCCCGACCGCGGCCAGGCGATGCCGCCGGAGCGGCTCGCCGATGCGGCGCGTCGTCTCGGCCTGCGGGTGGAGATTTCGGAAAGCGTCGAAGCGGCGTTGCACTCGCTGACGGCGCTTGCCTATGAAGTGCCGCCGCGCATCCTGATCACGGGCTCGCTATATCTCGCCGGCCACGTGCTTGCCGCCAACGGCACGCCGCCCGCGTAGCGCGTGTCAGCATCGCGCTGGATTCGTAGCCCGGATGGAGCGAAGCGGAATCCGGGAATCGCGATGCGCGATCCAACGGCCCCGGACTGCGCTGCGCTCCGTCCGGGCTACAATTCTCTCCGTCATTGCGAGCGCAAGCGAAGCAATCCATGGCGCGGCAGGCGGAAAGACTGGATTGCTTCGTCGCTTACGCTCCTCGCAATGACGGCTGAAAACATTCGTAGCCCGGATGGAGCGAAGCGAAATCCGGGAATCGCGATGCGGATCCAACGGCCCCGGACTGCGCTGCGCTCCGTCCGGGCTACAGCCCGGTGCCGGAAACGACAACGGCCGGCTGTTCGCCGGCCGCTCGTGCAATTATTTATGCGACGAGGCTTACACCGCAGCGGTAATCCACTGTTGCAGCTTTTGCTTCGGCGCCGCGCCGACCTGGCGCGAGGCCATCTCGCCGCCCTTGAAGATCATCAAAGTGGGGATCGACATCACGCCATATTTCGAGGCCGTCTTCGGGCTCTCGTCGACATTCAGCTTGACGATCTTGACCTTGTCGCCCATCGCGCCGGAAATCTCGTCGAGCGCGGGGCCGATCATGCGGCACGGGCCGCACCATTCGGCCCAGAAATCGACCACGACAGGGCCGGTCGCCTTGAGCACTTCGGCGTCGAAATCAGCGTCAGAAACCTTGCCAACGGCCATCGGAATACCTCGTTCAGTTCGGGTGGAGCGCGCGGCTTCTCAAGAATCGCGCCGGGATCATAGGGTCAACCTATGAACGCGACCCTGCCGGGTCAAGCTCGCTCGTCCGCGGCGATAATGGCGGCCAGTTGCGCGTCCAGCGCGGGGGCCGAAATCTCCATCAATTCAGGTGCTTCGGTCCATAGCAGGGCAGCGCGGACCGGGCGCTGGGGATAAAGTCTGGCAAGCACCGCGCGGTAGAGCGCGAGCTGGCGGACATAGCCGGAAGGCGCCTCGGCCGCCAGCCTCGGCGGGGCGTGGTTGGTCTTGTAGTCGACGATCAGGACCTCGCTCGGGGTCACCACCAGCCGGTCGATTTGCCCGGAAACCAGCGCCCTGGCTCGGCCCGGCCGGTCCAGCCGTCCGACGATCGAGACCTCGGCGCGGCTGCCGGGTGCGAATACCGGGCCGAAACGGGGGTCCTCGATCAGGCCGAGCACAGACTGCGCCAGCGCCGTGCGCTCGTGCTCGGTCAAGCCATCGGCGTTGCGGGCGAGATATCCTATCGCGGCGTCGCGGCGGCGTTCGGTGGCGAGCTCCGGCAAGGACTGCAGCAGCCGGTGCACCAGCGACCCGCGCTGCAAGGCGCGCGCCCGCAACCCTCCGGTCTCGCCGGTGCGCAGCCGGGCAGCAACGTTTTCGACCGGATCGGACGGACGCAGCAGGTTGCCGGCGGAGGTTTCCGGCGCGGCCTCGGCGCGCAGCCATGACGGCAGCGCGGTCGGCGCCGTGAAGGCCGGACTGGCCGCAGCCGGGCCAGCCGGAGCGGTCGCATCCTCCGGCCGCGTATAGCGCTTGACCGTGCCGGCCGGCGTTTCGAGTTGCTGAACCAGCATTCCGGAACGCTCGAGTCCTTGGGCGATCAGGTCGTACCAGCAGCATTTGCGGATCGAATTCATGTTGCCGGGCCTGCAGCCGCCGACGATCAGGCGATCGGCCGCGCGCGTCATCGCCACATAGAGCAGCCGACGGTATTCGTCCTCGGTATCGTCCAGCATCGCCACGCGCGCCGCGGCGACCACAGCCGGATCGTCGGCCTTCTTGCCGGCCCACACCACAATGCCGGGCGCGTCGGGCGCCTTGTGATTTGGAACATCAATGAGCCTGAGGCGCTGCGTATCCGTCGGCGATGTCGTGGTGTCGACCAGGAACACCACCGATGCCTCCAACCCCTTGGCGCCATGCACGGTCATGACACGGACTTCGTCGCGCGAAATCTCCATGTCGCGCTTTACCTCGGTGTCGGCCGCGCGCAGCCACGCCATGAAGCCCTGCAACGAGGCCGGCGCCTTGCGTTCATAGCCGAGCGCGAGTTCGAGAAACTCGTCGAGCGCGTCGTTGGCCTCATGGCCGAGCCGCTTCAGAATGCGTTGCCGACCGCTGTCGCCTCCGAGCAGCCACGCATAAAATGCAAACGGCGTCACTTCCGCCGCGCGCGCCTCGCAGGCGCGAAGACGTTGCAGCGCTGCCGCGATCTTGGCGTTGCCCTCGGCGTGACGGTCGAGCGCCCGGCGCAACGATCCCGTGCGCTGCCATGCGAGCTTGAACAGGTCGTCTTCGTCGAGGCCGAACAGCGGGCTTTTCAGCGCGACCGCGAGCGCCAGATCGTCCTGTGGCAGCAACAGCGCGTCGGCGAGATTCATCAGGTCGATGATCGCGATGTGCTCGGTCAGCTTGAGCCGGTCGGCGCCGGCGACGGGAATATTGGCATGCTTGAGGGCCTGGATGACGGCGTCGAACACGTTGCCGCGCCGGCGCACCAGCACCAGCACGTCGCCGTAGCGCAGTCGCCGGCGGTCGCCGAGCCGGCCCGTCAGGGTTCCGTTGTCGACCAGCGATTTGATCTCGGCCTGGATGCGCCGGGCGAGCCGCACCTCCGGGCTGGTCGCCTGTATGCCGTCGAACGGCGCGCGCCAGCCCTCGATGTCGCCTTTGTCGTCCGGTTGCTGCAGGTCCCAGAGCTCGATCAGGCTCGGCCCGGCGTCGGCGAGGGAATGGTGGATCGGGTATCCGATATCGGCGGAATGGATGCTGCGGTAGATCTCCGCGTCACGAAACACATGGTCGACCGATTGCAGGATCGCCGGCCCCGACCGGAACGAATAGGTGAACGACAGCGGATCGAATTTCAGCCCCGCGTCCTCGAATTTCTTCTTCAGCGCCCGGCGGCGCAGATCGAATTCGTGCGGAGCCGCGCCCTGGAACGAGAAGATCGATTGCTTCTCGTCGCCGACCGCGAACACGGTGCGCAACACGCCGTCGCGCGCGCCGGCGCC
>JBDTKD010000136.1:0-9174 GCA_039935515.1 Bradyrhizobium sp. | reverse complement strand
CACGATCAGCGCCGCCTTGAGGTCCGGCGCGGCGGATGGCGCCACCGATCCCGACGCCAGCGAGGCTTCCAGAAACAGGCCGGAACTCTGGAACGCCTGCTTGATGTCGGCGCCGATCAGGCTCGGGTCGAGGCTGGTGCGCCGCGCCAGCACTTGCGCCATGGCCTGCTGAACCTGCGGTGGCAGGCCGTTCACGCCGGCAGCTACGCTGAGGTCGGCAAACAGCGGCGCAAGACTGGTCTGCTGGGTTGCCGCGGCCTGAGCGGCGACCGTCACCGCGAGGGCTTCCGGTGGCGTGAGCTGATTGGGTGCAACGACCGCGGCCGCCGTGGTTGGCGCCACGAGATTGGCGATCGCGCCGGGGGTCAGCGCGACGAGGTCGGCAATCTGGCCCGCGCTGGCCAGATCGGCGATGGTCTGAGCTGCCGCACCGAGTCCAGGATTGACCAGCGCAAGCTCGATGCTGCCGTCAGGCGCCTGCGAAACCGACAGCTGCAGCGTCTGGCCGGCCTGCAGCGGAACTTGCGACACCACAATGATCGACTGACCGCCGATCGCGATCTGCACCTGGCCGTTGCCAAGTATCTGCTGCACCTGGGCGCTGATTACCGTGCCTGGCTGCAGGATGACATCCGCCGTCCCGCCCTGCACGGCGACCAGCGGTACATTCGGATTGATGACAATCGTCGACATGGCTTGGCTTCACCGGGTCAGGCCCGGCCGAAGCTACAAGGCGGTCGTAAACCTCTCGTTAACCGATGCCGGAATTCAGGGTCTTGAGAATGCGAACGGCGGCGCTGAAATCGACCAGCCTGGCGGCACGGCGCGCCGCAACTTCCCCGTCCACGCCCCATTGCTCGGCATTCCAGTCCTCATCGACATGCGCGGCGGTCCAGACCTGGTCAGAATCGAGCACACCGTGCAGCAGCGCCAAGGCGAGCAGTGCCGATCCCGTCAGCGTCGTGACCACATGCAGCGCCGCGATCGACCAGGGGTCCGATGGGAGCGCCTCGCGCGCCGCCCTGATCGCGGAATCAGGCTGGCGCACATGCACGATGCCCTCGGCGAGAATAAAATGCGCGCCAAGCGCATCCGCCGCCCAGAACAGCACCGGGTCCCACAATGCCGCTTCCCTGGCGGCCAGCGCCTCGGGATGGCCGGCGCGATAGAACAGCAGATCGGACCCCAGATATTTGACGATGTCCTCGGCCACGGCGTCGACCCGATCGACGATCGCCTCGATGACGCTGTTGGCAAAACGCGTCAGCGGCATGGTCAGGGGATCGAGAAAATCCTTCTGGGCGTCCCATTCGGCGGCGATCGCTTCGGCAATCTCCCGGTTGGACGCTACCAGCGCCCGTCCGGACGGCGTGCGAACCGGCTTGTCATCAAGCCTGATGGCAAAACCATCGGGCGTCTCGGCGACGGCCGCTTGCGCGTAGAAGCGCTTGCGTTGCGGTCCGCGCGTCGTGCGGCTGACCGCTTCCTCCACATCGAGCGGAGAATGGCCGGCCACCTCGTCAAACAATTCACGCATTCGGTTTTCGGCTGCCAGTGATATCCGTGCTCGGGGCCATGATACGGATTGGCGTCGACAAAAGCGAGGCGGCGCAAGGCTCATTCCTCGCGCGCGTTCTCGATCGGGTCGAACCGGTCGGCCTCGAGTCCGAGCAGGTTCCACGACTGCAGCATGTGCGGGGGCAACGGCGCCGTCGCGTCAATGATGCCGCCGCGCGGGTGCGGAATCACGATCCGGCGCGCCAACAAATGCAGCCGGTTCTGCAGGCCGCCCGGCAGCGCCCAGTTTTCCTTGTTGAAATATTTGGGATCACCGACGATGGCGTGATCGATATGCGCCATATGCGCCCGCAACTGATGGGTCCGTCCGGTGACCGGCTTCAGCGATACCCAGGCAAGCTTCTGTGCCGAGGTTTCCACCACGGCGTAATAGGTCACGGCGTGGCTCGCGCCTTCGTCGCCATGCGCGGCGATGCGCATGATGGTATCCTCCTCGCCCTCGTCCTTGGCGAGATAGGTCGAGATCCGGCCCTGCTTCGGCTTCGGCACACCCGCGACCAGCGCCCAGTAGATCTTGCGGGCCGAACGATGGCGGAACGATCCGGTGAGCGCGGTCGCGGCGAAGCGCGTCTTCGCAATCAGGAGGCACCCCGCCGTCTCCTTGTCGAGCCGGTGCACCAGGCGCGGCTTCTGCCCCTTGGCATCGCGCATCACCTCCAGCATCTGGTCGACATGCCGCGTGGTGCCTGAGCCGCCCTGCACCGCAAGCCCGGCGGGCTTGTTCAGTACCATGACGTCGGCGTCTTCATACAGGATCATGTCCTTGAGGACCTGGAGCGTCCTGGTCGCCGCTTCCGACAGACTTCCCGCGACTTTGGGCGCATCGAGCTTGAGCGGCGGGATGCGGATGCTTTGCCCCTCCTCCAGCCGATCCTTGCTGTCGGCGCGCTTGCCGTTGACGCGCAGCTCGCCTTTGCGGACGATGCGCTGGATGTGGGAGAACGACAGGCCGGGAAAGCGCGCCTCCAGAAAGCGGTCAACCCGCATGTTGTTCTCGTCCGCGGTCACGACCACGGTCTGAACTTTGGTCGGCAAAGGCGGCTCGGCGGCGGTCTTTTCCGGCTCGGCGATGAGACGGGCGGCCTTCTCGGCGCGCGGCGCGGCAAAGCGCGCGGGCGGCTTGCCGCCCGGACGCTGGGGATGCGGTCGCTCGGCACGCGAGCCGCGATAGGGTTGCGCGCCCTTTGGTCGATCGCCCGATGCGCGGGATTTCGGCAGCGGTCTTTTGACGCGACGGCTCATGGTGTTCTTCCACTTCTCAATCTCGCCCAATAGTCGAGCCGTTTGCGGATTTCGCGCTCGAAGCCGCGGTCGGGCGGATCGTAGAAGGTCTGGCGCCCGAGCGCCTCCGGGAAATAATCCTGGCCGGAAAAGGCTTCCGGCGTGTCATGGTCATATTCGTAGCCGCTGCCATAACCTTCGGACTTCATCAGCGTGGTCGGCGAATTCAGGATGTGCTTCGGCGGCAACAGCGAACCGCCCTGCTTGGCCGCGCGCATCGCTGCGCCGAACGCCTTGTAGGCGGCGTTCGATTTCGGCGCGGTGGCGAGATAGATCACGGCCTGCGCGATCGCCAGTTCGCCCTCGGGATGACCGAGGAAATCATAGGCGTCCTTGGCGGCATTGCAGATCACCAGCGCCTGCGGATCGGCAAGGCCGATATCCTCCACGGCCATGCGGACCATGCGCCGCGCCAGGAACAACGGATCCTCACCGGCATCCATCATGCGCGCGAGATAATACAGCGCCGCGTCCGGATCGGAGCCGCGCACCGATTTATGCAGCGCCGAGATCAGGTTGTAGTGTCCGTCGGCGGACTTGTCGTAAATCGGCGCCCGGCGCTGCAGGATGTCCTGCAACTGCGCGGCATCGAAGGTCTCGTTCTCGCGCGCGGCGCGCCAGACCTCCTCGGCGAGCGTCAGCGCGGCGCGCCCGTCGCCGTCGGCCATCCGCACCAGAACCGCGCGCGCCTCCGTGTCGAGCGGCAGTCTCTTGCCCTCGACCCGCTCGGCATGGACGAACAGTTTTTCGATCGCCGCCGGATCGAGCGAGTGAAACACCAGCACGCGGGCACGCGACAGCAGCGCGGCGTTGAGTTCGAAGGAGGGATTCTCGGTGGTGGCTCCGACCAGCACCACCGTGCCGTCTTCCATCACCGGCAGAAACGAATCCTGCTGCGCCCGGTTGAACCGATGCACCTCGTCGACAAACAGCAGCGTGCCCGTGCCGGTCTCGCGCCGGGCGCGGGCGGCGTCGAATGCCTTCTTCAGATCGGCAACGCCGGAGAACACCGCCGAGAGCTGTTCGAAATGCAGCTCGGTGGCATCCGCCAGCAGCCGCGCGACCGTGGTCTTGCCGGTTCCCGGTGGCCCCCAGAAGATCAGCGAACCCAGCGTGCGCGTCGCCAGCATCCGCGTCAGCGCGCCATCGGGTCCGAGGATATGATCCTGTCCGACCACCTCGGACAGCGTGCGCGGCCGCAATTTGTTCGGAAGCGGATGCGGCGCGTCCCGCTCCATCCCCGCGGCTGCGAACAGGGTTGCCGCCTCGCGTGGTCGCTTCGGGCTCATCCGCCGAGCGTAACGTTGATCTGCTGGCCGCTCCGCACCAAAGTGATGCGCCAGAGCCGGGTCGACTCGTGCGTTGCCTTTTCGAGGTCGCCGGTCTTGCTGATTTTCTGGTTGTTGACCGACAGGATGATGTCGCCTTTCTGGAATCCGACTTCGGAGGCAGTCCCGCCGTCGGCCAGACCGATCACCACGACGCCCTCGGTGTCGGTGTCGAGATGCAGTTCATCGGCCACCGCGGGCGAGATGTTGGCGACTTTCGCACCCTGGAACGGCGAGCGGCTGGTCAGCACGATTTCGTTGCGACCGGTATCGGGCACCGGTTCGAGCGGCACGCTCAGCTTGACCGGCTTTCCGGCGCGCTGCACCTCGATTTGCGACGCTCCGCCGATCGGACGGGTCGCAAAGCGGTAGTCGAACGCATTGGGGTCTTCGACGGTTTGGCCGTCGATCGAGACGATCAGGTCGGACACTTTCAGCCCCGCCCGCGCCGCCGGACTGTTCGCAACCACGCTTGCAACCAGCGCGCCGGTCGGGCTGCGAATCCCGAGCGTCTCGGCGATCTCGGGCGTGACCGCCTGCAGGCGGGCGCCGAGCCAGGGCCGCTTGACCGCCTTGCCGCCGCCCTTGGCGGAAGCGACCACGACGCGCACCATGTTGGCGGGAATGGCAAAGCCGATGCCCTGCGACCCGCCGGATCGCGAGAAGATTGCGGTGTTGATGCCGGCGAGCTTGCCGGTCATGTCGACCAGCGCGCCGCCCGAATTGCCCGGATTGATCGCGGCGTCGGTCTGAATGAAGAACTGGTAGTCGGTGATGCCGACCTGGGTGCGCGCCAGCGCCGAAATGATGCCGTGCGTCACGGTCTGCCCGACCCCGAACGGATTGCCGATCGCCAGTACGACGTCGCCGACCATCAGATCATCCGAATTGTCGAAATCCAGTGTCGGGAATTTCTCATGGACGTCTTTCAGGCGCAGCACGGCGAGATCGCTGCGCGGGTCCTTGAGCACGATCTCGGCTTCGAATTCCCGCTTGTCGGACAGCGACACCTTGACCTGATCGGCGCCTTCGATGACGTGAACGTTGGTCACGACCAGACCGGACGGATCGACCATCACGCCCGACCCCAACGAACGCTGCATCTGCTCCGGCTGCTGGCCGGGCACGCCGAAGAAGCGGCGGAAGATCGGATCGTCGAGCAGCGGATTGTGTTCCTGCACCATCTTGGCGGCATAGACGTTGACCACCGCGGGCTGCACCCGCTGCACGATCGGCGCGTACGACAGCCGCAGTTCCGCCTGCGAGGCCGGCAGGCGGCGTTCCTGCGCCAGCGCCGGCGCTGCGACCGCCATGGCGACCAGCAGCAGGGCCAGAAATCGAGCTAAGAATCGAGCCAGGAATCGAACAGAGAATCGAACAAAGAATCGGGCGGAGGATCGAGCCAGGGAATGGATCAACGTCATGCGGAAAAATCCCGGGATTAAAGAGCCCCAGATATAGGCGGGAGCTAACGGTGAGAGAAGAGAACGGGAACGAAAAAGCGCACCTAGGCGGCCCGATGCGGCGCTTTGATGGTGCCCGGCACCGGCGCACAGGCCAGCCTCGCCTGATGGCCTTCGCCCCAGACCTTCAGGATGTCGATCAGATCGAGCGTCGCTTCGACCGCACAACCGAGCCGTTGCGCGAAATTCCGCCGCTTCATGGGCTGATTTCCCGATAGTATCCAAACAGGGACTATATCCCCAGATTTACAGTACTTGCCAAAAAGACGCCAGCGCGACTATGAGACCAAGGCGATTGCGCCGTCAGATGGAGATCAGGGCATGAGGGCCGTCGGGTACAGGAAATCGCTTCCGGTCGATGATGCGGAAGCGCTGTTGGATTTCGAGACCGCCAAGCCGGAGCCGCGCGGCCGCGACATCCGCGTCGCCGTGAAGGCGATTTCCGCCAACCCGGTCGATTACAAGGTGCGCAAGCGCGCAGCACCGCCCGAGGGCGAGACCAAAATCCTCGGCTACGACGCCGCCGGCATCGTCGATGCCATTGGCCCGGACGTCACCCTGTTCAAGGCTGGCGACGAAGTCTTCTATGCCGGCTCGATCCTGCGCCAGGGCACCAATTCGGAATTTCATCTGGTCGACGAACGCATCGTCGGGCGCAAGCCAGCGAGCCTTTCGTTCGCGCAGGCAGCGGCGCTGCCGCTGACCTCGATCACCGCCTGGGAATTGCTGTTTGATCGCCTCGGCGCGGTGCCCGGCAAGAGCGTCGACCCGCGCACCCTGCTGATCACGGGCGGCGCCGGCGGCGTCGGCTCCATCCTGATCCAGCTCGCGCGCCGGCTCACCGGACTGACCATCGTCGCCACCGCGACCCGGCCGGAATCGCAACAATGGTGCCGCGATCTCGGCGCGCACGCGGTCATCGATCACGGAAAGCCGATGCAGCCGCAGATCGAAAAACTCAGAGCACCGCCGGTGGCGCTGGTCGCGAGCCTGACCTTCACCGATCAGCACTACAAGGCGATCGCGGAGCTGATGGCGCCGCAGGGAAAATTCGGCTTGATCGACGATCCGCCGGAATTCAACGTCAGCGCGTTCAAGGGCAAGGCGATCTCGATCCACTGGGAGTCGATGTTCACGCGCAGCTCGTTCCAGACGCCGGACATGATCGGCCAGCACCATTTGCTGAACGATGTCGCCGACCTGATCGACAAGGGCGTGCTGCGCACGACGCTCGATCAGAGCTTCGGGACCATCAATGCCGCCAATCTGAAGCGCGCGCACGCGCTGCTGGAATCCGGCAAGTCGCGCGGCAAGATCGTGCTGGAGGGATGGTAGGGGCACCTGGACCGTTTTCCAGCGCCGCGGCTTCATCCTTCGAGACGCGCGCAAGCGCGCTCCTCGGGATGAGGTCGGTCTTCGCCCCTCATGGTGAGGAGCGTGGCAACGCCACGCGTCTCGAACCACGAGGCCCCCTGCATGCGATCATGATTCGACCCGAAAGGATCTAATAAAAAGCGGCGCCGTGAGCGCCGCTTTCGAAACCCGATGCCGCAAGATCACGCCGCCTCGGCGGCCTTGTCCTGCGCAGGGCCGGAATCCAGGCCCTTGGCATCGACGTCGCGGTCGACGAACTCGATCACCGCCATCGGCGCGTTGTCGCCGTAGCGGAAGCCGGCCTTGATGATGCGGGTATAGCCACCCTGCCGATCCTTGTAGCGGGCGGCGAGCACGTCGAACAGCTTTTTGGTCTGATCGAGATCGCGCATCTCGCTGATCGCCTGCCGGCGCATCGCGAGACCGCCCTTCTTGCCGAGCGTGACCAGCTTCTCGACGATCGGGCGCAGCTCCTTCGCCTTCGGCAGCGTGGTGACGATCTGCTCGTGCTTGATCAGCGCCGCGCACATATTGGCAAACATCGCGCGCCGGTGCTCGGCGGTGCGATTGAGCTTGCGATGAACCTTGCCGTGACGCATGGCGTCCTCTCCTACACTTTGCTGCCCGCTTCCTGCGAGACCCGGCCGTGAGGCCGCTGCTCGGGATGAGGGTTAAACCTTATGGCCTCAGTAATGGTCCTCGAAGCGCTTGGCGAGCTCGTCGATATTCTCCGGCGGCCAGCCCGGCACTTCCATGCCGAGATGCAGCCCCATCTGGGCCAGCACCTCCTTGATCTCGTTCAGCGACTTGCGGCCGAAATTCGGGGTGCGCAGCATCTCGGCTTCCGACTTCTGCACGAGGTCGCCGATGTAGACGATATTGTCGTTCTTCAGGCAGTTTGCCGAGCGGACCGACAATTCGAGTTCGTCGACCTTCTTGAGGAACGCCGGATTGAAGGCGAGATCGGGGATGATCTCCTGCGCGACTTCCTTGCGCGGCTCCTCGAAATTGACGAACACGTTGAGCTGATCCTGCAGGATGCGCGCGGCATAGGCCACCGCGTCATCCGGGCTGATCGCGCCATTGGTCTCGATGGTCATGGTCAGCTTGTCGTAATCGAGGATCTGGCCCTCGCGGGTGTTCTCGACCTTGTACGACACCTTGCGGACCGGCGAGAACAGGCTGTCGACCGGGATCAGGCCGATCGGCGCGTCCTCGGGGCGGTTGCGCTCGGCGGCGACATAGCCCTTGCCGGCGGCGACCGTGAATTCCATGCGGATCTCCGCGCCTTCGTCGAGCGTGCAGATCTGCAAATCCGGATTGAGCACGACGATATCGCCGACGGTCTGGATATCGCCGGCGGTGACCACGCCGGGGCCCTGCTTCTTCACGACCATGCGCTTGGGGCCCTCGCCCTGCATCTTGATCGAGATGTCCTTGATGTTCAGCACGATGTCGGTGACGTCCTCGCGAACGCCCGCAATCGAGGAGAATTCATGCAGCACGCCGTCGATATGCACCGACTGCACCGCCGCGCCTTGCAGCGACGACAACAGGATGCGGCGCAGCGCATTGCCGAGGGTCTGGCCGAAACCGCGCTCCAGCGGCTCCGCGACCAGCGTCGCGAAACGGGTCGCGTCGCTGCCCGGCGTCACCTGGAGCTTGTTCGGCCGAATGAGTTCTTGCCAATTTTTCTGGATCGTCACTGTTTCACCCATACAGGCCAGTCAATTCAATCTAAATCACTGGCGTTGGAGATCGCGGGGACAGCCCGCGTCACATGCATCGCAAAAATCATCGCCGGCGGCCGAGCCGCAGGCGATCCGACATCAAACACGCCGGCGCTTGCGCGGACGGCAGCCATTGTGCGGGATCGTCGTCACGTCGCGGATCGATGTGACGGTGAAGCCCGCAGCCTGCAGCGCACGAAGCGCCGATTCGCGGCCCGAACCGGGGCCCGCAACTTCAACCTCCAGCGTGCGCATGCCGTGTTCCTGCGCCTTCTTGGAGACGTCTTCCGCCGCGACCTGCGCGGCATAGGGGGTCGATTTGCGCGAGCCCTTGAAGCCCATCGTGCCGGCCGACGACCAGGCAATGGTGTTGCCCTGCGCGTCGGTGATGGTGATGGTGGTATTGTTGAACGACGAATT
>JBDTKD010000135.1:0-10066 GCA_039935515.1 Bradyrhizobium sp. | reverse complement strand
CGCCGCAGGTGCTGCTGGTGCTCGATGCCGCCTATTCCGACTATGTGTCCCGCAACGATTACGAGATTGGCATCGAACTGGTGGCGACCACCGAAAATACCGTGATGACCCACACTTTTTCCAAGATCCACGGGCTGGCGGCGCTGCGGATCGGCTGGATGTTCGGCCCGGCCCATATCGTCGACGCCGTAAACCGGATTCGCGGACCCTTCAACGTTTCGACCCCGGCAATGCTGGCGGCGGTCGCCGCGATCGAGGACACCGCGCACCAGCAGATGTCGAAGACGCACACCGAGAAATGGCGCAACTGGCTGACGCAAGAGATCGGCAAGCTCGGCCTCAAGGTGACGCCGAGCGTGGCGAACTTCGTGCTGATCCATTTCCCGCTCGACAAGGGCAAGACCTCGGCCGAGGCCGATGTATTCCTGACCGGGCGCGGCCTGGTGTTGCGAGCGTTGAACAATTACGGCCTGCCGCACGCCTTGCGCATGACCGTCGGTACCGAAGAGGCCAATCGCCTCGTGCTCGAGGGTTTGCGCGACTTCATGGCGGCGAAGTGAGCGCGGCGCCGCTATTCAAACGCGTCGCGCTGATCGGCTTCGGCCTGATCGGCGGCTCGATCGCGCGCGCCGCACGCGCGCAAGGCCTGGCGGGAGAAATCGTCACCACCGCGCGTTCGGCCAGGTCCCGCGCGCGGGTGGGCGAACTCGGCATCGTCGACCGCGTGGTGGAAACCAACGTCGATGCCGTGAAGGATGCCGATCTCGTGATCCTCTGCATCCCGGTCGGCGCCTGCGGCCCGGTCGCCCGCGAGATCGCGCCGCATCTCAAGCCGGGCGCGATCGTTTCCGATGTCGGCTCGGTCAAGGGCGCGGTGGTGCGGGACATGGCGCCGCATCTGCCGGCCGGCGTGCATTTCGTGCCGGCGCATCCGGTCGCCGGCACCGAACATTCCGGCCCCGATTCCGGTTTCGCGGAACTGTTCATCAACCGCTGGTGCATCCTGACGCCGCCCGAAGGCAGCGATGCCAACGCGGTCGAGCGGCTGCGCGGGTTCTGGGCGGCACTCGGCGCCAAAGTCGAGATCATGACGCCCGACCATCACGATCTGGTGCTCGCCATCACCAGCCATCTGCCGCATCTGATCGCCTACACCATCGTCGGCACCGCCGACGAGCTCGGCCAGGTGACGTCGTCGGAAGTGATGAAATTCTCGGCCGGCGGCTTCCGCGACTTCACCCGCATCGCGGCCTCCGACCCGATCATGTGGCGCGACGTCTTCCTCGCCAACAAGGAGGCCGTGCTGGAGATGCTCGGCACCTTCAACGAGGACCTCTCCAAGCTCACCCGCGCCATCCGCCGCGGCGACGGCGAGGCGCTGTTCGAGCACTTCACCCGCACCCGCGCCATCCGCCGCGGCATTGTCGAGATCGGCCAGGATTCCGCGGCGCCCGACTTCGGCCGACCGCACGCCAATCTCGCAAGGAAGGCCGATTGAGAAGATCCAAAAGCGTTTTCCGGTTCGCTTTCTCTCGAGGCCTCATGGTTCGAGACGCGCGCAGGCGCGCTCCTCACCATGAGGGTCTAGTACCTCATCCAGGAAGAAGACCTCATCCTGAGGAGCATCGCGAAGCGAGGCGTCTCGAAGGATGAAGCCATTGATGTGGAAATTGCGCTAAAACAGCGGCGGGATGTCCGCCACTTTCAGCGGGCCCAGCAAGACCGCGCCATCGACGAAGCGCAGCGGAAACGATCGTGCCTTTTTTCCCTCCAGCACCGCCTCCTTGCCGAGCGCATTGAGCCCGGCGGCGACGCCGACATTGGCGTTCTGCTTGACCGCCTTGCCGAGACCGGGGATCGCCCGGTCGAGCGCGCCGAACAGATTGTTGAGGTCCTGCGTCCTGACGCCGGGCGCGACGCGGTCGAGCGTCGCCTGGGGCACGCCCTCCTCCAGCATCTTCTCGATGCCAAGCGCCGCGACCACCTGTTCAAGGCCGGTAACCGTCATCTGCAGTTCGCCCTCAAGACGGCCTTCAGCGTTGAGGCTGAGCGCGCCGGCGGCAATCGCAACGACGTCACCCTGCTGGATCCGGGAGTACACGATGTCGACATGGCCGCCGGCGGCCTGGATTTCGCGAAACCGCTGCGGCCACGGTTTTGGCGAAAAATCCTTCAAACCGCTCAGCCGGGTGCGCACGTCGGCGTCGAATGGCTGCGCCAGCAGCGGATGCACGCCCTGCACGCTGCCGCCCTCGATCTGCAGCGCGGTTTCGATCACGGGGTGATCCGACGGCGCCCCCTCGGCCAACCGGCCGTGCAGCTCGATATGCCGGGCGCGGGCCAGCGGCGTCTGCGCCGATCCCTCGACCCGATCGATCGAAGGGTCATCGAAGACGAGTGCGACGCGCTGCGGAACCGCCGGCAGACCGACCACGCTGCTGCGGGCCGTGCGCCAGTTCGCCACCATCGAGGGCTGGCCGCCGCGATCGGAAATCGTGGCCGGCGCGGTGAATTCCGCGATCAGCAGCTTCGGGTCGTAGATCTGCGCCACCACCAGGATTTCGCCAAGCCTTGCCGTGATCGGCGCCTGGGTCGGGGCCTCGCCTGCGGTCTGCGAAACCAGCGACACGCTGGCGCCGTCGCAGCGGACTTCAAGGCGGAACGGATAGCCGGCCACCGAGCGTCGGGCACAATCATAGACCCGGCCGGATTGGGCCTCCCGCGCCCGCCAGGCGTCGGCGATGATATCGACCTGGGAAGCGGAATAGAACCAGAACGCGCTCCAGGCCGCAGCGGCGATCAGCAGCAGGACGGGCATGAAGAAAAGGCGCCAAAGCGGGTGGCGGCGCGGCGCCAGGGTCGTATCGGACATGGGGCGACCTTTGACCGGTGATTTTGTCATTTAAGCGATGCATACAAGCCACGATCAAGTTACCGCATTTTCATTGAAGGTCGGATTCTGATAGGCGTCGCGGCGATGCCAGCAAAAATCCTCTCCGAACCGGATCCGTCCAGTGCCGACCTTTGGGTGTTCGGCTATGGCTCGCTGATGTGGCGGCCGAGCTTCGAGTTCATCGAACAGGCCCCGGCGCGGCTGATCGGTGAACATCGCGCGCTCTGCGTCTATTCGTTCGACCATCGCGGCACGCCGGAAAAGCCCGGCCTGGTGCTCGGGCTCGACCGCGGCGGCGCCTGCCGTGGCGTCGCCTTCCGGGTTGCCGCCAAGCGGCGCAGCGACACCGTCGAATATCTGCGCGGCCGCGAGCAGACCACCCACGTCTATCGCGAGGTAATGCGGTCGGTCTGGCTGGACAACGAAGCCCGGCAGCGGGTCGGCGCACTGACCTACGTGGTCGATCGCGGCCATGTGCAATATGCCGGCCGGCTGTCGTTGCCGGAACAGCTGCGGCACGTGCAGCAGGGCCATGGTCGTTCCGGGAACAATCGCGATTACGTCCTGTCCACCGTGAAGTCGATAGAGGCACAGGGCTTCCGCGACGAGCAATTGCATCAGCTCGCCGTGATGCTGCGCGACGATATGTCCTTGCATCGATAGCCGTGCGCTTCCGCGACAGGCCTCAGGTTTCCACCGATCCTGAACTCGGCACCCGGCCGAACAACTGCGCCTGCTCAAGCCGTGCGGTCTCGACCAGCCGGCCGGTGGCGTCCTCGATCACGGTACTGACGCGCGCGAGGAAATCACGGCGCGACAGGCCGGGCGGCAGCGGATCCAGAAACTCGACCACCAGGGTTCCCGGATAGCGCATGAAGGTCCGGCGCGGCCAGAACAGCCCCGAATTGAGCGCCACCGGGAGACAGGCCACGCCGCTGTCGACATAAATCAGGCCGACGCCGGGCTTGTAGTGCGCCGGCGCGCCCACCGGGGTTCGCGTGCCCTCGGGAAAGATCACCAACTGACGGCCGCGCCGAACTTCCTCTCCGGCGCGACGCGCCATCGCCAGCAACGAGCGGCCGCCGGCACGGCGATCGATGCCGATCATGTTCGACTTGATCAGATACCAGCCGAATAGCGGGATCCATGTCAGCTCGCGCTTGTGAATGAAAAGCGGCTGATCGAAGAACTGCAGCAGCGCAAAGGTCTCCCACATCGACTGATGTTTCGAAGCGACGATCAGCGGGCCCTTCGGAATTTTTTCAACCCCGCGGTATTCCACCCTGGTGTTGCAGATCACGCGTTGCAGCCAGATGCTGCTGCGTGCCCACCACCGTGCGACCGTCATCACCGCCGCCCGCGGCAACAGGTAGGTCGGGATCGCGACAATGATCCAGAACACCAGCAGCAGGTAAAACAACACGTTGTAGAGCAGCGAACGCAGGAAAATCGACACCATCGGCGCCCCGATCAGTTGGCTTGAGCCGTTGCCGGCCGGCGCGGCGGCAACCACCCGGTCGACTGGTCGGGAAGTTCGGGCAGAAGGTCGAGGCCGGCATCGGCCAGGCGCACCCGCACCTCGGCGGCGACGTATTTGACGTACTCCGACAGCAGCAGGCGGAGGGTCGTGCCGCTGGTCCACCACGGCTCATCGCGCCATTTGTCGCCGACCACCGCGAACGGGATCAGCGCAATGTCGGGCATCGCGTGCGACAATTCGACGATCGCCCGCGGCATATGGTAGTTCGACGTTACCACGATCAGCGACTTGAAGCCGCGTTCGTGCGCCCAGCGGCGCGTCTCCGCAGCATTGCTGCGGGTATTGACGGCAGAGCGGTCGAGATCGACGCAGCAGCCCAGCAGCGATTGGTTGTCGGGCAGCGAGCGTGAGATGTCGCTGACTGCATTGGTCGGATGCACGCCCGAGATCAGCAGCCGCTTGCCATAGCCGGCGGCCAGCAACTCCATGGCATCGGACACCCGCGATGAGCCGCCGGTGAGCACCACGATGCCGTCGGCGTTGCGGGCCGGCTTCACCTCGGCCCCGCGGAGCTGGGACAGGAAACCGACAAAACCGACCGCGGTACCGATGAACAGCAACGCGAGCGCGGTGACGGCCGCGGCGCGGAGCCAGCGGCGCGGCGCGGCAACCGGCGATGTATCGTCGTCCTGCAGGCTCATGCGATGCTGTGTCACCAATTCACGTTGTCCACACTAGCAGTCCGGCTGGCGTTGCGCATCTCAGTCAATGTCGTCGAGCGTGGCAAACAGCGTTCGGCGCGACGCCCAGGCGGTGATTGCGGCGATCAGCACCGCCTGCGCCGCCAGCGCGAGGTAGCCCGAGGGTCGCAGCGAGAACGTTCCCAGCAGCGCCGCGAACTGATCCCCGACGGGCGTGCCCGAAAACCAGCCGGCGATCGATTCGGAGAAACCGAACACCAGCATCGCGACGCCGCCGCCGATCACGCCGCCCTCAAGCCCGAGCCGCAGGAAATGCCGCTGGAACCGGTTGGCGATGTAGCGATCGCCGGCCCCCACGAAATGCAGAACTTCGACGATCGGACGGTTGGCGGCCATCGCGCCGCGGGTGGCGAAGGAGACCGAGATAATGGTCGCAATGATCACCAGCGCGAGAATGCCGACGCCGGCAAACACCGTAGCGCCGGTCATGGACCGCATCCGTTCGATCCAGGCGCGGTGATCGTCGACAGTCGCGGTCGGCGCGGCCTGCGTCACCTGGCTGCGCAACGCCGCCAGATCGAGCGTGGCGCCGGGCTCGACCCGCGCCACGATGACGCGCGGCACTGGCAGATCGTCAAGCGAAAGCCCGCTGCCCAGCCACGGTTCCAGCAGTTTGGCGGACTCCTGCCGGGTGAAAGGCCTGACCTCGACGATGCCGGCCTGGCCGCGTACCGCCTCGGTCGCCGCCACGACATCGCGCTCGAGGTCGCGGCCGGCCGAGGGGCGCACCTGGATGGTGAGTTCGCTGCCGACTTCCGACTGCCACTCCGCCGCCGAGGCGCTCACCAGTAGCACCGCGCCGGTGGTGATCGAGGCGAGGAACGTCATGATGGCGACGACCGCGACCAGCGCGCGACCGGCGATCGAGGCCCGCGGCACGATCGGCGACAGGTTGCGCGCCCGCGCCGGCACCTGCGGGCGCTCGCGCCCCAGATCCACCAGCGGGCCGTGTTCGTCGTCAAGCCGGTTCATCGAGGTCTACTCATAGATGTGCAGCCGTCCCTGGTGCAGCACCAACCGCCGCGCCTCATACTGGTCCATCAGCGTGATGTCATGGGTCGCGATGATCACCGCGGTGCCGGACTTGTTGAGTTCGATGAACAGCCGCAGCAATCGCCGTCCCAGCGTCGGATCGACGTTGCCGGTCGGCTCATCGGCCAGCAACAGATGCGGCCGCGAAATCACGGCGCGCGCGATCGCCGCGCGTTGCTTTTCACCGCCGGACAGGATCGGCGGCAGCGCATCCATCCGTTCGCCGAGACCGACCCATTTCAGGAGATCGATGACCTCCTTGCGGTAGCTTGATTCGTCCCGGCCCATCACCCGGAACGGCAGCGCCACGTTTTCGTAGGTGGTCATGTGATCGAGCAGGCGAAAATCCTGCAATACGATGCCGATTCGCCTGCGCAGGCCGGCGATGTCATCCTTGCCGAGCAGCGAGACGTCGTGGCCGAACAGATTGACCAGGCCGCGCGTCGGCCGCAGCGACAGGAACAACAGCCGCAGCAGCGAGGTCTTGCCGGCGCCGGAGGGACCGGTGAGAAACTGGAACGAATGGGCGGGAATCTGGAAGCTGAGGTCGCGCAGAATCTCCGGGCCGAGCCCGTAACGCAATCCGACATTTTCGAACCGAACCAAGCTCAGCTCCGTTCGAGGTGGGGCGCGGCCGGAAGCCCCTTGCCGGAGCCCTGCGGCACGCCGGCTTCGCGGCGGTTGCGAGCCCGGTAAAATGGTTGTGCTTCGATTATGGTTTCCGATTCGTTAACGGTCGCCTTGTAACATCCCGGCAGCGTCATTGTGGAGATCGGCTCCATGCATATCGTTTGCCCCCATTGTACAACGTCCTATGCCATTGACTTGGCTACTTTGGGCGCGGCTGGCCGCACCGTGCGCTGTTCCCGCTGCAAGGAAGTCTGGCAGGCGCTGCCGCAAGACGCCCTCGAGGTCGCCGCTTCGGTGCCGGCGATGGCTGAGGCCCGCAATCGGGATACCGCGGCGGAATCGGAGGCCTTCGCAAGCCAGGACAGCCGCGGCGAGCAGGCCCCCCCGATCGTCGACAGCCCATCAATTTCCGGCGACTGGCCGGCCGACGGCGACGGCTTGCCGCCAGCCTCCTCGAACGCCGGC
Source organism: Bradyrhizobium sp. (assembly GCA_039935515.1). Lineage (GTDB taxonomy): Bacteria > Pseudomonadota > Alphaproteobacteria > Rhizobiales > Xanthobacteraceae > Bradyrhizobium. The sequence continues at coordinate 2,805 of JBDTKD010000135.1, read as the reverse complement.
CACCAGGTGACGGAGGCTCGCGCCGCGGGTCGGCGGCGCCGGCCATGGCGGCGCAATCCGCTGAAGCGGCCGGGATCGACCGGCAGGCCGGCGGCGCGCCTTTCGACGGTTTGCGCGGCCATGGGCGCGCTGGTGCTGGCGCTGGTGATCTGGCGTGTCGACGTGGTCCGGCTGCTGCCGCAGACCGCCGCATTCTACCAAATCGCCGGCCTCGAGGTGAACCTGCGCGGGCTCGTGTTCAAGGACGTCAAGATCACCAACGAAACCGTGGAAGGCAAGCCAGCGCTGGCGATCGAAGGCATGATCGAGGGCCGCAGCCAGAAACCGGTCGAGCTGCCGCGGCTGCGCTTCAGTGTCCGCGACGCCCATGGCGTGGAGATCTACGTCTGGAACGCCGTATTGGAGCAAGCCGTGCTGAAACCGGGTGAAAAAGCCTGGTTCAAGTCGCGGCTGGCTTCGCCGCCGCCCGAAGGCCGCAATATCGACGTGCGATTCTTCAACAACAGGGACGTCGGCGGCGGCGGCGGCGCATGAACTGGGTAAGACAGTCGCGCTTGCGCAAGACGGTGGCTCGATGCCGCGCATCCTGATCGCCGACGACGAGGAGTCGATGCGGACGCTGGTGGCGCGCGCCATCGCCATGGACGGCCATGATACCGTCACCGCCGAAGATGGCGCCGAAGCGCTGGAGGTCCTGAGCCGCGAGCCGGGCGCCTTCGACCTAGTGTTGACCGATATCCAGATGCCGGTGATGGACGGGATTGCGCTGGCACTGGCGGCGGCACGCGATTTTCCGGACCTGACGATTCTATTGATGACCGGCTTTGCCGCACAGCGCGAACGCGCCTCCGGCCTCAATGCCATTGTGCATGACGTCGTCACCAAGCCGTTTTCAGTGGCCGAGATCCGCGCCGCCGTCGCCGGCGCGCTGGCGGCAAGGAATCGCTAGGCATATTGACGCTCGGTCAAATCGCCCTGGCGCCTTTCCGTGCCCTCGTGGTTCGAGACGCCGCGCGAGAGCGCGGCTCCTCACCATGAGGGTCTAACAAGACCTCATCCCGCGATCCAAGAAGACCTCATTCTGAGGAGCGGCCGCTTGGCCGCGTCTCGAAGGATGAAGCCACGGTGCTGGAAAACGCTCTAATAATCCTTGAGCAGCCGCTCGATGTAATCGAGTTCGATCTGCGGGCGCGACGGGTCGGCGAGCCGGCGGCGCAGCTCTTCCAGGATGCGGCGAACCCGCTGCACATCGATTTCGCCGGGAATCTTTACCGTCAGATCGTCGCCGAATTCGCGCCCATGCAACGGCCGGCCCAGCGGATCGCTCTGGTTTCCACCGCTTTGCTGCCGGCCCACGCGATTGCCCTGGCCGTCACCCGGCTGGTCGCCGTCCCCCGGCTGCATCGAGTCGGCGAGGCTCTGGGCGCCCTTGCGCAAGGCTTCGAGGGCCTTGCCCTCGGCGTCCACCGCGCCATCTGCATTGCCCTCGCCGAGCCTGCCGCCGGCGTCGTCCATGGCGCTGTCGGCCTCGCCGAGGCCATCCTCGCCCTCGCCCTGTTGCGGTTCGGCGCCCTGGCCCTGCTGGCCCTTCTCGCCGCGCTGGCCCTGTCCCATGTCGCGCCTGGCGAGTTCCTGCTGCAATTTGTTCAGCCGGTCACGCAGGCCCTGCTGGTCCTGCTGCAGGTCCCCCATGGCCTGATTGCCCTGCTTGCCGCGCCGGCGATCGCGTCGCGCATCCTGGCCCTGCTTGAAGGTCTTGTCGCGCAACTGCTGCTGCTTGCGAATCATGTCGCCGAGTTCGTTCAGCGCCTGCTCCATGTCGCCGTCGCCGGACTGGCCCGGCTGCGCCATCTGCAGGTTTTCCAGCATCTCCTGCAGCTGCTCGAGCAGATCCTTGGCAGCATCCTTGTCGCCGGAGCGCGACAGCCGCTCCATGCGCTCGATCATGTTGTCGAGATCCTGCTGGCGCATGATCCTGGTATTGGGATCGAGCGGCCGTGCCAGCGCCTGCGGATTGCTGTGCATCTGCTCGGCGAGCTGACGCATGAAATTGTCCAGCGCCGCGCGAAGGTTGTCGGTGAGCTTCTTGATCTCCTCGTCGCTGGCGCCGCGTTCCAGCGCCTGCTTGAGCGCGTCCTGCGCCGCGCGCAACGCCTTGTCGACGTCGGTGATGTTGCCATCCTCGATGGTGACGGCAAGCGACCACAGGCTGGCGACGACCGCGCGCAGCGCATCGTCGGTACGGGCGGCCTCGAGCTGCCGCGCGACGCTGTACAGGCCGAGATAATGGCCGGCTTCCGGCGTGAACATTTCGGGTGCGATCATCAGCGCATCAAGTGCCGCCTGAACCTGCGAATTCTGGTTGGCATCGAGCGCCAGGATGCGGCGCTGTTCGATCAGGGCCCGCGCCAGTGGCTTGGTGAACAGCCGCTGCGGCAGCCGCATGTTGAACGGCTCACTGCGGCCCTCATTGCCGGCCTCGTCCTTCGCCGTCAGGGTCAGCGTCACATCGGCACCGGCATGGGGGTCTTCGCTGAGATCCTTGACGGTCTGCCCAACACCGTTGCGGGTCCGGGCGTTCGGCAGCACCAGCGAAAATTGCGGCGGGGTGAACAGCGGCCGCGCTTCCGGCGTGGCTTTCGGCCCCTCGCCGTCACGCCGGACGAAATGCGCCTGGGCTTCGGTGACGCCGTAGTCATCCTCGATCTTGTAGGACATCTGCAGCGACCCCCGGGCCTGGCGCTCCGGATCCTTCGCCAAGGCGATCGTCGGGGCACGGTCGGGCACCGCGCTGAATTTCCATTG
>JBDTKD010000134.1:0-2799 GCA_039935515.1 Bradyrhizobium sp. | reverse complement strand
AGGGATGGCCGACCGCAATCGCGCCGCCGTCGACATTGATCTTCTCCGGATCGATGCCGAGCTTGTCGCGGCAATACAGCACCTGCACCGCGAAGGCTTCGTTCAATTCCCAGAGATCGATGTCGTCGATCTTGAGGCCATGGCGCTTGAGCAGCCGCGGCACAGCGAACACCGGGCCGATGCCCATTTCATCGGGCTCGCAGCCGGCCGCGACGAAGCCGCGGAAGATGCCGAGCGGCTTCAGGCCGCGCTTCGAGGCTTCCTTGTCGCTCATGATCACCGAAGCGCTGGCGCCGTCCGACAACTGGCTGGCATTGCCGGCGGTGATGGTGAAACCCTCGCCGCGCACCGGCTTGAGGCTGGCGAGGCCTTCGGCCGAGGTGTCCGGACGCGGGCCCTCGTCCTTCGACAGTGTGACATCCTTGAACGAGATCTCGCCGGTCGCCTTGTCGGCGACTCCCATTTTGGTGGCGATCGGCGCCAGTTCGTCGTTGAACTTGCCGCCCTGCTGCGCGGCGGCGGTGCGGCGCTGGCTCTCCAGCGAATATTCGTCCTGGCGTTCGCGCGAAATGCCGTAGCGCTTGGCCACCACTTCGGCGGTGTCGATCATCGGCATGTAGACTTCGCCCTTGATCTTGAGCAGCGCCGGATCCTGGGTGTGAAACTTGTTGGCATGATCGTTCTGCACCAGGCTGATCGATTCGCCGCCGCCGCCGACCGCGATCTCGACGCCGTCGAAGATCACCGAGCGCGCCGCGAGCGCGATCGCCTGCAGGCCGGAGGCGCATTGGCGGTCGATGGTGGTGCCGCCGACACTGACCGGCAGGCCGGCGCGGAGCAGCGCCTTGCGGGCGATATTGCCGCCGGTGGTACCCTGCTGCATGGCGGCGCCCATCACCACGTCCTCGACTTCCTTCGGATCGACCTTGGCGCGGGCGACCGCTTCACCGATGGCGTGACCGAGCAGCGTGGCGCCCTCGGTGGCATTGAGCGCGCCGCGATAGGCCTTGCCGATCGGGGTGCGGGCGGTGGAAACGATCACGGCGTCGGTCATGGACGACCTCCTGTTGCGAGTTGTTGTTGTTTAGGCGGTGCGGTCTTGGTGGAAGGTTGCTGCTGTCGCAGTTCGTGGCGCGACAGCTTGCCGACCGAGGTGCGCGGCAGTTCGTCGACGAAATCGAGCGCGGCCGGCAGCTCATGCTTGCCGAGCTTGCCGGTCAGGAAGGCGCGCAGTTCGTCCAGTGTGAACGGTGCGGCGCCCCCGCGCAGCTTGATGAAGGCCTTCGCCGCCTCGCCGCGGTAATCGTCGACAACGCCGATCACGATTACTTCCTGCACCGACGGGTGGGCATAGATCGCCTGCTCGATCATCTGCGGATAGACGTTGAAGCCGCCGGAGATGATCATGTCCTTCTTGCGATCGACCAGGTAGAAATAGCCGTCTTCGTCCATGTAGCCGATATCGCCGGTCAGGAAACGGTCGCCGACAAAGGCCTCCGCGGTCTCCTGCGGCCGGTTCCAGTAGCCTTTGGTGACGTTCGGACCGCGGATGCGGATTTCGCCGACCTCGCCGAGCGGCATCAGCCGTTTCGGATCATCCAGCGAAACCACGTCGAGCTCGATGCCTGGCAGCATCAGCCCGATCGAGCCCGGCTTGTCCGGCCCTTCCTGCGGATGGGCGGTGCCGGGCGAGCAGGTCTCGGTCATGCCCCAGCCGCTCTTGAGCTTCATGCCGACCTTGCGTTCGAAGATCCGTGCGACCTCGACCGGCAGCGGCGCACCGCCGGAGCCACAACTCACCAGCGACGACAGGTCGCGGCGTTCGAGATCGGGCAGGCTCGCGATGGCGATCCACATCGTCGGCACGCCGGGGAAGGCGGTGGCGCGCTTGACCTCGATGTCGCGCATCACGGCCTCGACGTCGAAGCGCTGGTGCAGCGAGATCAGGTCGCCGCGCTCGAGGCTGCGCAGCAGGATCACGGTCAGCGCAAAGATATGAAACAGCGGCAGCACGCAGATCACGCGCTCGACCGCATGGCGCTCCGCCTGCGCCGCCTTGCCCCAGACGTCATAGATCGACACCGCCGCGGTGAGATTGCCATGGCTGAGCATGGCGCCCTTCGGCAGGCCGGTGGTGCCGCCGGTATACTGCAGCAGCGCGACGTCATCGGCCGAAATCGACGGCCATTGCGCCGGCGCCGCGGCGCCCTGCACGAAGCTTCTGAGGGTCACGATCGCGGGGTGATCCGGAATCGGCGCCTGCGCAATGCCGGCGTTGCCCCAATGATCATCCTCGCAGACGATCAGGCGATCGAGCAATCCCTTGTCGAGGAACTTCAGCGCCGTCGGCAGCAGGGCCGCGAGGTTGCTGGTGACCAGCACGCGCGCGCCGCTGTCACGGAGCTTGTGGGACAGCGCGATTTCGCCGTCGAGCGGGCTCAGATGCACGACCCGGGCCCCGGCCTTCAGGGCGCCGAAGAAATTCACCGGATGATCCGGCGAATTGCCGAGGAACAGCGCGACCGAATGGTCCTTGCCATAGCCGGCACGCAGCAATGCCGCGGCGACCGTCTCCACCATCGCCTCGAGCTCGGCATAGCTGATCGGGCGGTCGCGGAATTCGATCGCCGGCCGGCCGGCGAACTGCACGGCCGCCTTCGCCAGCAGATCGGGCAACGTGCCGCGGGCGATCGGATCATCCCAATGCACGCCCTCCGGGTAGAACTGCTCGCCAGGATGGGTCATGGAAGCTTTCCATTCCCACCGCCGTCATTCCGGGATGCGCCACTTGGCGCAGGC
>JBDTKD010000133.1:0-4802 GCA_039935515.1 Bradyrhizobium sp. | reverse complement strand
CCGGCGCAGGGGTTACGGGGGGAACCGGATCGGCGCGCTGCACTGGGGCGATGCTGCCGGTCTCCTTCGGTGGTTCGACCTTGGCCGCCTCGGAACTGCCCTCGCCGGAAGGCTTGGCGGCGGCGGGCTTGCCGCCTTCATCGCTAGCGGATCCGCTGGCGGGCTTTTCTTCCTTTGCCGGCTCGGTCTTTGCGGACTGGTCCTTGGTCGCGTCGGTTTTGGCCGCATCGGTCTTGCCAGCCTGAGATTTGGCGTCGTCGGATTTGGCGTCGTCGGGCTTGGCGGCTTCAGATTTGCCGGCCTCGGGCGTGGCCGCGCCCATGCCGGGCTCTTCGTCCATGGCCGGCCTGCCCCGTTTGCCCGGCCGGTGTCTGACCTTGCGTCCATCGCGGCCGTGTTGATTGGCTTGCTGGGCCGGAGCCTGGGCTTCCGCGGGCTTCGCGGCGTCAGGCCCCTGTCCCGCCCGCTCCAGCCGCCTGGCGTTGCGGTCCCGGTGTCGCGGCTCAGCAGCCTGAGGCGGTTCTGCAGCCTCACGCGGCGGGTTGATCCGGCGACCGTGTCGGTCGGCCTGTTCGGGCTCGCCGCCAGACCTTGCTTCCGATTTCGCACCTTTGTCCGGCCTGGGTTGGCCACCGCCATAACGCGTATCGGCCGCCCCGTTGGAGATCAGAAAGGTGCTGAGCAGCGAGGCCATGCCGCTGCTGGTCGTGTAATGCTCGCGCAGGAAACCCGGCAGCGATCCCGGAGGCACGGTCTTCAAAAGCCCGCGCGGGCTTTTGTGGCATGCGGTGCAAGTCCCTGCGAAGATCTGGGAAGGGCTTTTGCCGGCTTCGAGATTCTGCGCCTGCGCACGCCCCAGGGCCGCCGCGAAACAGCCGACCAGAAGCATCACCGTCGCGAGACTGAGCGCTCGGCCCAACATTCTCTTGGTTCTCCAGATGTGGAAACCGCTCCAGCGTCCTGATCCGGCACCAACGGCGGCGGTCACCTTTTAGCCGATTATGCCGTGAATGGAAGCACGCTTATGACGCAATGGCGTGAACATGACATTCCCGAATATCCGCTTTGTCGACAACGCACTAGCGAACGGGCAACGGCATGATTATGATCTGATTGCGGCGTCTGGAACTATTCCGTCACCTGGGCGTCAGGCTTGGAGACAGGCACTGGGCCCTGCGGGATCGCTTTTGGTGATTTCGATGGATCGTTTGTTGCGTTACTTCCTCGACCACTTCATCCGCCGCGGGGCGATGACGTTCACGACCGCGAGCGGCGCCAGATTCACGTGTGGCGACGGTACCGGCGAACCAGTCGCGGCTCGCTTTCTCACCGCTGACGCCGAGCGCCATATCTTGCTCAACCCCGAACTAGGGCTGGGCGAAGCCTATATGGACGGCACTTTCGTGATCGAACATGGCTCGATCGCGGACGCGCTCGCGATTCTGCTGGACCAGCCCGAAATATTGCCGCGCTGGGCCAAGCTGCAATGGTGGCTGCGTTACCTGGTCAGGCATGCCCAGCAATTCAATCCGCGCGGCCGTGCAAGGAACAATGTCGCGCGTCACTACGATCTCGACGGGCGGCTCTATTCCCTCTTTCTCGACGCGGATAAACAGTACAGTTGCGCCTATTTCGAATCGCCGGAGGCGAGCCTTGACGATGCCCAACTCGCCAAGAAGCGCCATGTCGCCGCGAAGCTGTTGATCGGGCCGGGCGACCGCGTGCTCGACATCGGCTCCGGCTGGGGCGGCCTCGGGCTGTATCTCGCGGAGATCGCCGGGGCCACCGTCACCGGCGTCACGCTGTCGACCGAGCAATTGCAGGTGTCGAATGCCCGCGCTGCCGAGAAGAATCTGACGCGAGCCGTCAAATTCCTGCTCGAGGACTATCGGGACATCGAAGGCCCGTTCGACCGCATCGTGTCGGTCGGAATGTTCGAGCATGTCGGCGTCGACTTCTACGAGACCTATTTCCGGCGCTGCGCCGAACTGCTCACCGATGACGGCGTCATGGTGCTGCATTCGATCGGCCGTTCGGACGGCCCCGACGTCACCAATCCCTGGATTGCCAAGTACATCTTCCCGGGCGGGTACGTCCCGGCGCTCTCCGAAGTCATCCCCGTGATTGAAAGCACGGGCCTTCTGGTGTGCGACATCGAAATCCTGCGGCTGCACTATGCCGAAACCCTGAAGGCATGGCGCCAGCGCTTCATGGCACGGCGGCAGGAAGCGGTGCGACTCTACGACGAGCGATTTGCCCGGATGTGGGAATTCTATCTGGCCAGCTCGGAGATGTCGTTCCGCAAGCAGAACCTGATGAATTTCCAGATCCAGATCACCAAGCGCCAGGGCGTGGTGCCGATGACGCGCGACTATATCGCGCGCGAGGAGGCCAAACTGCGTGGCGTCGAACGCCGCAACCGGCCGCGGCTTCAGATGGCGGGCGGATAGGCCGAGATCCGCTGGATTCAGTTGCGCAGGCTGAAACGCCAAGCGCCAAGCGCGTAAGGGGACGCCGGCCGCGCCAGTTGCGCGCGGAGCGCAGCGAGGATCCGACGATCGCAGGGCGCGGCACGGACATCCGGGCGCGAAACCGTCTCCATGGTGTCGACCAAGGTCGATAACCACAGTCGCTCGCCGTCGCCCGATCGCCATGGCCTCATCTGCTGGCCCATCGCCTGTCCCTTGTGCCTATTGGCTGCCTGTCCGCAAACTACGCCCTCACCAACCCGGAATCCGGCAGCCTGTTCCCTGTGACCATGCCGTAAATAAAGTGCGCCGCATGTGAACTGGTTCATAGAGAATCGGGTTTGACCCGCCCTAAACTTTCCAAATGGCCCGTAAATCCTGCCCATCCCCGTCCGATCCGCAGCGCGACGTCGGCACCGATTACGCCTTGATCGCCATCGGCGTCAGTGCCGCCGTGATTGCGCTGATCTATCTCCTCCTGATCTGAATCAGCCGCGAACACGGGCCGGAACCCTGGAACGCTTGCAAGTGAGTATCGCTGCCCGGCAAAAGGTTCAGACCGGCCAGATTTTGCCGGTATCGACCCGGGCGGCGGCTGCAGCCCGTCAAGCACCAATGATCCCCTGATCGGGATTCACAGATCGGATTGTGTGAATCGGGCATAAGGCATGTTCGTGCTTTCGCTGCGACCCCGGGTGGCGCCTTATCCCCGCCCCGCATCCGACAAAGTTCCACGAACACTCGAGAACCATGGCCCCGCTTGATTCGAACGTCCTCAAACTAACTCCCGATGCGACCACCCCTGCCTATCGCAGTGCACCGCACAATATCGAGGCGGAGCAAAGCCTGTTGGGCGCGATCCTGGTCAACAACGATGCGTTCTACCGGGTGTCGGACTTTCTGGAGCCGAAGCACTTCTTCGAGCCGATCCATCAGATCATCTTCGAGACCGCCGGTAGCCTGATCCGAATGGGCAAGGTTGCGACCCCGGTCACGCTGAAGACCTTCCTGCCGGCCGAGACGGACATCGGCGGCATGACGGTGAGTCAATACCTCGCCCGCCTCGCCGCGGAAGCCACCACCATCATCAATGCCCAGGATTACGGGCGCACCGTCTACGAGCTCTCGCTGCGTCGCGACCTGATCCGGATCGGCGAGGACATGGTCAATGTCGCCTTCGACGCGCCGGTAGATTTTGCGCCGCGGGCGCAGATCGAGGATGCCGAACGCAGGCTGTATGAGCTGGCCGAGTCCGGGCGCTATGACGGCGGGTTCCAGCGATTTGCGCAGGCCCTCACCGTTGCGGTCGATATGGCGGCAAAAGCCTTCCAGCGCGACGGCAAGCTGTCAGGGATCGCGACCGGGCTGCGCGATCTCGACATCAAGATGGGCGGCCTGCAGCCATCCGATCTGATCATCGTCGCCGGCCGTCCCGGCATGGGCAAGACCGCGCTGGCCACCAACATCGCCTACAATGTCGCCAAGGCGCATCGCGCCGAAGTCCAGGCTGACGGCACCATGAAGTCGGTCAACGGCGGCATTGTCGGCTTCTTCTCCTGCGAAATGTCGGCTGAACAGCTCGCCACCCGTATTCTCGCCGAGCAGACCAGCATCGCCTCGAGCACGATCCGCCGCGGCGGCATTACCGAGGCCGACTTCGAGAAGATCCGCGAATATTCGATCGGGTTGCAGTCGCTGCCGCTCTATGTCGACGAAACCGGCGGCCTGTCGATCGCGCAACTGACCGCGCGCGCCCGCCGGCTGAAACGGCAGAAGGGGCTCGATCTGCTGGTGGTCGACTATATCCAGCTGTTGCTGGGATCGAGCAAACGTTTCGACAACCGGGTCCAGGAAGTTACCGAGATCACCACCAGCCTGAAGGCGCTCGCCAAGGAACTGAACGTTCCCATCATCGCGCTGTCGCAGCTATCGCGTCAGGTCGAGAGCCGCGACGACAAGCGTCCGCAATTGTCCGACCTGCGCGAGTCCGGTTCGATTGAACAGGACGCCGACGTGGTCATGTTCGTGTTCCGCGAGGAATATTACCTCGCCAACAAGGAGCCGCGCATCGGTACGCCGGAATACGAGAAGTGGCAGCTCGACATGTCGCTGGTGCATGGCAAGGCCGAAGTCATTATCGGCAAGCAGCGCCACGGTCCCACCGGCACCGTCGAACTGCAGTTCGAGGGTCAGTTTACCCGGTTCGGCGACCTCGCGCATGACGGACACCTGCCAGCGCACACCTACTGACGGCGTCCGGCCCGGTTGAACCGCCGCGGGCCTGCGCCTAAAGTGCGGCATGAACATCGTTTCCGACCCGAATTCGATCCCTCC
>JBDTKD010000132.1:0-6463 GCA_039935515.1 Bradyrhizobium sp. | reverse complement strand
AATTGATCGACGAGTTCTGTGGCGGCATGGCCGACGGCCACACCTTCCACGCTTACTTGCCGGGCGGCGCGTCGGGGGGGATCCTGCCGGCTGCGATGGACGACATCCCACTCGACTTCGGTACGCTGGAGAAATACGGCTGCTTCATCGGTTCCGCCGCGGTCATCATCCTGTCCGAGCAGGACAGCGTGAAGGGTGCGGCGCTGAACCTGATGCGCTTTTTCGAGGACGAGAGCTGCGGCCAGTGCACGCCCTGCCGGGTCGGGACCCAGAAGGCGGCGCTATTGATGGAACAGCCGGTGTGGAATCGCGAATTGCTCGACCAGCTGAGCCAGGCGATGCGAGACGCCTCGATCTGCGGTCTCGGCCAGGCGGCCTCGAATCCGCTGACATCTGTGATTAAGTATTTCCCGGAAGAGTTTCTGCCCAAGGACGCGGCCGAATGACAAAAATCCAGTTCGAACTCGACGGCAAGCAGGTCGAAGCCATCAATGGCGAGACCATCTGGCAGGTTGCCAAGCGCCAGGGCACGGAGATCCCGCATCTCTGCTATTCGCCGGAACCGGACTATCGGCCCGACGGCAATTGCCGCGTCTGCATGGTCGAGGTCGAGGGCGAGCGGGTGCTGGCCGCTTCCTGCAAGCGCACGCCCAGCGTCGGGATGAAGGTGAAATCAGCAAGCGCGCGTGCGGTCGCGGCGCAGAAAATGGTGATGGAGCTCCTGGTTGCCGACCAGCCGGCGCGCGAAACCTCGCATGACCCGGATTCGAAATTCTGGCACTGGGCCGAAAAGGTCGATGTGACCGAGAGCCGCTTCCCGCACGCCGAGCGCTGGCAGGGCGATGCCAGCCATCCCGCCATGCGCGTCAATCTCGACTCCTGCATCCAGTGCGGCCTGTGCGTGCGCGCCTGCCGCGAGGTTCAGGTCAATGACGTGATCGGCATGGCCTATCGCAACCACGACGCCAAGATCGTGTTCGATTTCGACGACCCGATGGGTGAATCGACGTGCGTCGCCTGCGGCGAATGCGTGCAGGCCTGCCCGACCGGCGCGCTGATGCCGGCGGTGATGCTCGATGCGAACCAGACCCGTGTCACCTATCCGGACAAGAAGGTCGACTCGCTGTGTCCGTTCTGCGGCGTCGGCTGCCAGGTCACCTACCAGGTCAAGGACGACAGGATCATCTACGCCGAGGGCCGCGACGGGCCGGCCAACCACAACCGGCTCTGCGTCAAGGGCCGTTTCGGCTTCGATTACATCCATCATCCGCACCGGCTGACCAAGCCGCTGGTGCGGCTGCCGAACGCGAAGAAGGATCCCAACGACCAGGTCGATCCGGCCAATCCGTTCACGCATTTCCGCGAAGCCTCCTGGGAGGAGGCGCTCGACATCGCGGCCAGAGGCTTGGTCAGGATCCGCGACCGGAAGGGCGTCAAGGCGCTCGCCGGCTTCGGCTCCGCCAAAGGCTCGAACGAAGAGGCCTATCTGTTCCAGAAGCTGGTGCGCACCGGCTTCGGCTCCAACAATGTCGATCACTGCACGCGGCTGTGCCATGCCTCCTCGGTCGCCGCCCTGATGGAGGGCCTGAACTCCGGGGCGGTGTCGGCGCCATTCTCGGCGGCAATGGATGCCGAAGTCATCATCGTGATCGGCGCCAATCCGACCGTCAACCACCCGGTGGCGGCGACCTTCATCAAGAATGCGGCGCAGCGCGGCGCCAAGCTGATCGTGATAGACCCGCGCCATCAGGCGCTGTCGCGCCATGCCTACAAGCATCTCGCCTTCAAGCCCGGCAGCGATGTCGCGATGCTGAACGCCATGATCAACACCATCATCACCGAGGGCCTGACCGACGAGCAGTATATCGCCGGCTATACCGAGGGCTTCGAGGATCTCAAGGCGCGCATCGGCGAATTCACGCCGGAAAAGATGGAACCGATCTGCGGCATTCCGGCCGCGACCCTGCGCGAGGTGGCGCGGATGTATGCACGCTCGCGCGCCTCGATCATCTTCTGGGGCATGGGCATCAGCCAGCACGTCCATGGCACCGACAATGCGCGCTGCCTGATCGCGCTCGCGTTGATCACCGGGCAGGTCGGCCGTCCCGGCACCGGGCTGCATCCGCTGCGCGGCCAGAACAACGTGCAGGGCGCCTCCGACGCCGGGCTGATTCCGATGTTCCTGCCGGACTATCAGCCGGTCGGGCGCAGCGATCTGCGCGAGCCGTTCGAAAAACTCTGGCGCCAGGACATCGACCCGGTGCGCGGCCTCACCGTGGTCGAGATCATGACCGCGATCCATGCCGGTGAGATTACCGGCATGTATATCGAGGGCGAGAATCCCGCGATGTCGGACCCCGATCTGCAGCACGCCCGCGAGGCGCTGGCCAAGCTCGAGCATCTGGTGGTGCAGGATCTGTTCGTCACCGAAACCGCGTTCCATGCCGACGTGATTTTGCCGGCGTCGGCGTTTGCGGAGAAATCCGGCTCCTTCACCAACACCGACCGCCGCGTGCAACTGGCGCGCGAAGTGATCAAGCCGCCCGGCGATGCGCGGCAGGATCTGTGGATCATCCAGGAAATCGCCAAGCGCATGGGTCTCGACTGGAACTATCAGGGGCCGGCCGACGTGTTCACCGAGATGACGCAGGTGATGCCGTCGCTGAACAACATCACCTGGGAACGGCTGGTGCGCGAGGGCGCGGTGACCTATCCGGTCGACGGTCCGAACCAGCCCGGCAACGAGATCATCTTTACCACCGGTTACCCCACCGAGAGCGGCCGCGGCAAGATCGTGCCGGCGCATGTGCTGCCGCCGGACGAATTGCCCGACGACGAATATCCGATGGTGTTCTCGACCGGCCGTGTGCTCGAGCATTGGCACACCGGCTCGATGACCCGTCGCTCGCAGGTGCTTGACCGGATCGAGCCGGAAGCGGTGGCGTTCATGTCGCCCAGCGATATGCGACGGCTGAAGGTCTGGCCCGGCGATTTCATCCGGCTGGAAACCCGCCGCGGCGCGATCGAGATCAAAGTGCGCTCCGATCGCGACGTTCCGGAAAACATGGTGTTCATGCCGTTCTGCTTTGCGGAGGCGGCCGCGAACCTGTTGACCAATCCGGCGCTCGATCCGTTCGGCATGATTCCGGAATTCAAGTTCTGCGCGGTGCGGGCCGAAAAGGTCGAGGTCCGCAACGCCGCGGAATAGCCGGCGCGACGAAGCAATCCGCTCGCTGTCATTCCGGGATGCGCCGATTGGCGCAGGCCCGGAATCCACAATCATGATCGGGAGTATGGATTCCGGGCTCGCTCCAAGAAAGAGGCGCGCCCCGGAACGACGGGCAGTCATGGTCCCAGCCGTCATTGCGAGGCGCGCAAGCGACGAAGCAATCCATGCCTCCACTTGCCGCGCCATGAATTGCTTCGCTTCGCTCGCAATGACGGCGAGATCGTAGCCCGGATGGAGCGCAGCGCAATCCGGGGCCGTCCCATCCGCATCGCGATTCCCGGATTGCGCTGCGCTGCATCCGGGCTACGCGAAATTCTCGCTGCAGATCGGCTGGTACAGCGCGCCGGCCTCGCGCGGTACGGCGGGCACACTGGTCCGGCTCGACGGCGCGGCGATGCGCTGGACGTCGACGAACGCGCTCAAAATCGCCAGCGCCAGATCCGGATGACGGGCTTCCACCGATTGATCGAGCCAGTCGGGAAGCTCGCGCTCGCGGGACAGCGCGCAATGCCACTCCCCCTCATCATAGGCGATGCGCCGAATTTGCCATTGCGGCAGCTCCAGCTCCATCAGCGCCAGCGCGGCATCGGTCCAGGCAGCGGACCGGATCAGATGCTCGACCCGTGCGGTTTTTCCGCGCTGTCCCAGCGAGGGAAACCGCCGGCAGACCCCGTCAATGGTGTCGGCCACAAGTTCGGCCGTCGCCACGTCCGCGTGGCGAAGCCGGTCGGCGAGCTCACCGGGATCATGAGGGTGCGAAGGAAGCAGCATGGCGTCATCTCGTTTCAGCCGGGTCGAATCATGACCGCGCATCCGGGGGCCTCGTGGTTCGAGACGCGTGGCGTTGCCACGCTCCTCGCCATGAGGGTCGAAGACCTCATCCTGAGGAGCGCGCTTGCGCGCGCCTCGAAGGATGAAGCCGCGGTGCTGGAAAATGGTCTATGGCTGCGACCGCAGATCCAAGGATGGTCAAAACGCCATTTGAAAACGAGATGGGGCGGCAGGCCGAGATATAGGGATTCCATAAAGGCCGGGCCGCCACCGGCAGAGGTCCGGCATGCTTATGAGATTCCTATAATGTTGCTGTGGCAGTGATCTCGAAAATCTATGCGGCGGGTGGCACTTCTGCACCCGAAGGCGGAAACCGGCGCGCGGCTCCGCCGATGCGAGCACAGGAGCAATCGGATGCTGGACTTCGCCATGCTGGCCCTTGGCCTCGGCTTGTTCGCCGTCGCGGTAGGCTACGCCCATGCCTGCGAGCGGCTTTAAGGAGGGCGACCATGATCTTCGATTATTCGCTCGCCGGTCTCGTCTCCGCAGCGCTGTTGTTTTACCTGACTTACGCGCTGCTGCGGCCCGAGCGGTTCTGATCGCTTCCAGCCCAAAATCCCGCGAAAATTCCAAAGGGTGTGTCCTATGACCGTCATCGGCTGGGTTCAAATCATTCTGTACTGCGCGATCATTGTCGCCCTGACAAAGCCGCTCGGCGGCTACATGACGCGCGTCTTCAACGGCGAGCGCACCTTGCTGTCTCCGGTTCTGCGGCCGCTGGAAGCCGGAATTTACCGGATCGGCGGCGTCGATGAAAAACGCGAGCAGCACTGGCTGACCTATACGGTCGCGATGCTGCTGTTTCATGTCGGCGGCTTCCTCATCATCTACGGGTTGATGCGGCTGCAGGCCGCGCTGCCGTTCAATCCGGCCCAGCAGTCGGCGGTCGCGGAGGACCTTTCCTTCAACACCGCGATCAGCTTCATCACCAATACCAACTGGCAGAACTACGGCGGCGAGAGCACGCTGTCCTATCTCGTGCAGATGCTCGGGCTGACGCACCAGAACTTCCTGTCGGCGGCGACCGGCATTGCGCTCGCGGTAGCCCTGATCCGCGGCTTCTCCCGCTCCTCGATGCGCACCATCGGCAATTTCTGGGTCGATGTGACGCGCTGCACCCTCTACGTCCTGCTGCCGATCTGCGTCGTCTACACCCTGTTCCTGGTGTGGCAGGGCATTCCGCAGACGCTCGGCGGCTATGTCGATGCCACCACGCTGGAAGGCGCCAGGCAAACCATCGCGGTCGGCCCGGTGGCGTCGCAGGTCGCGATCAAGATGCTGGGCACCAATGGCGGCGGCTTCTTCAATGCCAACGCCGCGCACCCGTTCGAGAACCCGACCGCGCTATCGAACTTCGTGCAGATGATTTCGATCTTCGCACTCGGCGCCGCGCTGACCAACGTGTTCGGCCGCATGGTCGGCAACCAGCGCCAGGGCTGGGCGGTACTGGCCGTAATGGGCGTGCTGTTCATCGCGGGTGTTACCGTGACCTATTGGGCCGAGGCCAACGGAACCAGCATGATGAACTCGCTGGGCCTGACCGGCGGCAACATGGAAGGCAAGGAAGTCCGTTTCGGCATTGTCGCTTCATCGCTGTTTGCGGTGATCACGACAGATGCCTCCTGCGGCGCCGTCAACGCCATGCATGACAGCTTCACCGCGCTTGGCGGCATGATTCCGCTGATCAATATCCAGCTCGGCGAGATCATTGTGGGCGGCGTCGGCTCCGGGCTCTATGGCATGCTCATCTTCGTCGTCATCTCGATCTTCGTCGCCGGCCTGATGGTCGGCCGCACCCCGGAATATGTCGGCAAGAAGATCGAGGCGCGCGAAGTCAAGATGGCGATGCTGGCGATCCTGGTGCTGCCGCTGATGTATCTGGGCTGGACCGCGATCGCGGTGGTCTATCCGGCCGCTGTGGCCTCAATGGCCAATGCGGGGCCGCATGGCTTCACCGAGGTGCTGTATGCCTTCACCTCGGCGACCGGCAACAACGGCTCGGCTTTCGCCGGCCTTTCCGGCAACACCTTCTTCTACAATCTGACACTGGCGATTGCGATGTTCGTCGGCCGCTTCTTCATGATGGTGCCGGCCATGGCGATGGCGGGCTCGCTGGCCGGCAAGAAGTCGATCCCAGCCTCTGCAGGCACCTTGCCGACGACGGGTGGCCTGTTCGTCGGCCTCGTGGTGGGCGTGATCCTGATCATCGGCGGTCTCACCTTCTTCCCCGCGCTCGCGCTCAGCCCGATCGTCGAGCATCTCGCGATGACGGCCAATACCCTGTTCTGATCGATCTCATTTTCGGAGCCTAAGTCCATGGAAGTCGTGCAAAAAATGAACAAGCGGATGCCCGTTTCGGCGATGCTCGATCCGAAGATCGTGATGCCTGCCATCGGTTCGGCC
>JBDTKD010000131.1:0-5366 GCA_039935515.1 Bradyrhizobium sp. | reverse complement strand
CGAAATTTGGAAATTGAACGTATAGCCGGTGGTTTCCGCATCCTGGCGGACAGGTTGATCATCGCGGCGCATTCAGTATCCCCCCTGTATTGCGTCGAGCTGGCACAGTTTAGATTGGCGAATTGGCCATTCGTACGGCGTGATTGTGGCGCACTCGAATTCGACATGCGTGCTGCCGCGCCTCGATTGTTGCTATACCGGGGGACGCACGGTGAGAGGAAAATCATGCGGGAATTCGCTGGCAAGACGGCATTTGTGACTGGCGGGGCGAGTGGCATCGGATTTGCGCTTGGGCGGGCCTTTGCCGAAGCCGGAATGAAAGTGGTGCTCGCTGATATCGAGGCAAGCGCACTGGAAAAGGCCGTTCACAGCCTGCGCGATATTGGTCCCGGAGTATGCGGCGTTACTTGCGACGTCACCGATCCTGCCAGCGTCGAAATGGCCGCCAAGGCGTCATATGATGCGTTCGGAAACGTCCATTTGGTCTGCAACAATGCCGGGGTCGCAGGCGGTAGCGGTGTCGAAAACATCTCGCTCGAGAGCTGGCGGTGGGTGCTCGACGTCAACCTGATGGGCGTGCTTCACGGCATCCGGGCCTTTCTTCCTCACATCCGCGCCCATGGTGAGGGTGGCCACATCCTCAATGTCGCATCCATGGCAGGGATGATCAACGGCATGGGCCTCAGTCCTTATTCGGCGAGCAAATTTGCCGTCGTCAGCATGTCCGAGGGACTGGCGACACAGATCAAGCCATTCGGCATTGGAGTGACGGTGCTTTGTCCCGGCTTTGTTCGTACGCGCATCAGCGAGAGCGGTCGCAACCGGGCGGCACGTTACGGATCACCACAGGCGCCGGACCCGGCCAGCGTTGCTGGCGCATTTGCGGCGCAAACTGCCGAACTGGTCCAGTCGGGACTTGACCCGTCTGATGTCGCCGCGCAAGTGCTCACAGCCATCCGAGAGGATGAGCTTTATGTGTTTACGCATCACGACGCGAACTGGCGTGGCGGGCTGGAGGCGCGGTTTGCGGTCATCCTGGCTGCGATGGACAGAGCGGCGGCTCGCTGAGATGCCGGCTATCAGGGATAGAACCCGGAAGCTACCAGGCCGGCGGTACCATCGATGGTCACCTTTTTCACGTAGGCCCATTTTTGCGAGGGCTCAGCCTGGCCTGGCTTGGGAAACATATAATCGACCCATCCCGATCCCTTGGTTTCAGCCGTCTGGATAATCTCGTTGTGAAATAGCTTGCCCTTGGCGTCCCTCTGACCAGCGACGTTGGTTCCTTCGCGTTGTGGAAAGGCAGGGTTGAGCAGCACGTTCGCCTTCAAATCGTAGACGAACAGATACGTGTCGCCGTGAAACCATTCGCCGCCCTTCTTCCGGAATTCGGGGAAACTCGCTTTTCCGTTGCTGTCGATGACCACTGCGGCCTTGTCGACCAGCGCCTTGACCTGTTTTGCCCGCTCGGACGTTGGCGGCGATTGTTGTGAAAATGCCGGCGAGGCAATCGCCAGTAACCCAAGAAATACGCCAAGCACAGCCGGGGCGGCCAACCTTAGAACGGGTTTCATGGCTTCCTCCTGTTTCTGCCGGAGCCTGAGATTTCAGCGTGACGGCTGCGGAATTGCCGGCGCAGCTTGGGCAAAGACCCCCACGGCGGTCCAATACATAATCTCTCTAGGCATCTATGCCGATCCGGCATAAGGATTCGCCATGGATCTGCGGCACACGCGAACTTTCGTCACGGTGGCCGAATTGGGTACCGTCTCCAAGGCGGCACTCCACCTCCGCATTGCCCAACCCGCCTTGTCCCGGCAAATCAACGATCTCGAACAGGAATTCGGTTTCAAGCTTTTTGATCGGGTCGGGCGCCGCCTGCTGCTGACGAGCGAAGGCGAACAACTGCTCGGCGATTGCCGCGGTCTGTTGAATTACGCGAGTGCGCTTGGCGAGCGGGCTCAGTTGATCCGGCGCGGCGACACCGGGGTGTTGAAGGTGGCAGCTTCGCCGCAACACATGGAAAGTGTCTTCGCCAAATTTCTGCACCGCTATGCGCAACGCTATCCCAACGTGGAGGTGAGGCTGTTCGACGCGCTCGGCCCCGAAATGCTGACCATGCTCGAACGTGGCGAGATTCACCTTGGGCAAAGCCTCGTCCACGCGGTTCGGTCGGACGACCGGCGCTTCGCAAGCTATCCGCTCCAGCCAGTCGAGATGCTGGCCGCGTGCCATCCCTCGTGGCTGCCGGGCAAGCGCAAGGCCATTGAGGTAGGCAACCTCGCGCCGCATCCGTTGTTGCTGCTCGATACCGCATTCGTCGTTCGCAGGACGTTTGATGCCGCCTGCCGCCTCGCAGAACTCAAGCCGCACATTCTACTCGAAAGCCGCGCTCCTCACGCCTTGCTGGCGCTGGCCGAAGCCGGGCACGGCGTCGCCATCATTCCGTCGGCGTTGCGAACGGATCGTTACCGATTGCGGATTCTTCGAGTGACCTACCGGGGCAAGCCGCTGCGCGAGCCGCTGGCAATATTGTACGACCGGCGGCGCCCGCTGACGCCCTATGCAAAGGCCTTTTGCGAGATGCTCGCGGAATACGTCCGCAAGGTCTTTCCGATCACGCGGCCGTCCAAGTGATGTGCCCCTCGCTCAAACTTGGCTGGCGTCGAGGCCCGGTCCGGCCGCATCCAGCAGAACCATCACGAGTTCGCTTGAGGCAAATTGGTGTGCCGTGGCCGATGAAGGTGGACAATATTGCTGCGTCGGGGCGCTCCGATGGACCATCCGAAGTCGCAAAAATCCCAACTTGGCCACGCTTCTCGAAAACGCACGCCGGAGGTGCCCGGCGCCAACTCTCATACCACTTCCAAAGTTGGAATGGCTTTGATCTTCTCTCCAAGCTCCTGCTCGGCGCGTTGCAGATCGTAGCGCTTCTGCAGATTGAGCCAGAGGTCGGGACCGTTCCCGCACAGCTTCCCGAGCCGCAACGCCATGACCGGGGTCACCGGCTGCTTTTCCTCGAGAATGTCATAGAGCGTCTGACGCGACACGCCAAGCAGCTTGGCGATCTCTGTCTTGGGCCGATCAAGCGCCGGCAAAATTTCCTCGCGCAGAAGTTCGCCGGGATGCATGGGAGGCAAGCCGCGCTTCGGGAGCTTCTTGGTCATTGAACCTGTCCTTAGTGATAGTCTTCCAGATCGACGTCGATGGCATCGCCTTCCGTCCAGCCGAATGTGATCCGCCAGTTTCCGCTGGCATTGACCGCATAGCGGCCCTTGCTGCGGCCGACGAGCGCGTGAAAGCGGAAGCCGGGCAGGTTAATGTCCTCCGGCCGCGATGCGTCATCGAGCGCGCGCAGAATGTTGGCGATCCGTCTCGTATTCCGCACGCTGAGGCGGCGCCCATCTCCGGTCGCGAAGAATCGCTCCAGGGCCTTATCTCTGAACGACCGGACCACGCTGCAACGTAAGCCAACGCCTTACATATGTCAAGTGCTGCCTTACGAGTGCTGCCTTACAAGAATGCCCGCCAGGGCTTCACCCAGCCCGCGCTCGATTGGCCTCATATCCGATTGTCACCAGAATGGTGACATGTTATGGTCTCAACATGCAGGTGATCGCCCGCCGGACGCTGAGGGAATTTTGGGCGCATTATCCGCATGCCGAGGGTCCGATCCGTGCCTGGGTAGCGATTGCAGCGAAAGCGCGTTGGGCAAATCCGGCCGAGATAAAGCGGCAGTTTGGTAGCACCGTCGACTTCGTAGGCGACAATCGGGTCATCTTTGATCTGGGCGGCAACAAATACCGGTTGGTCGTCCACGTGTCATTTTCCTTCGGCCGTTTGCTCGTGAAGTTCATCGGTACTCACGCTGAGTACGATCGCATCGATCCGGAGACCGTGTCATGGCGAAAAAAATGATCCGCCCACTTCACTCGGAAGCGGACTACGACGTGGCGCTGAACGAGATTGAGCGGTACTTCGAGGACGAACCGAAACCGGGGACACAGGAGGCCGATCGTTTTGATCTTCTCGCATTGATCATCGAGGACTACGAGCGCAAGCGCTGGCCAATCGAACCGCCCGATACGATCGACGCGATTCGTTACCGGATGGAGACGGGCGGCTATACGCAAGCCGATCTCGGCCGACTGCTCGGGTCGCGCCAGCGTGCCTCCGACATTCTGACGAGGAAGCGTCCCCTCACGATGAGGATGGCCTGGCGACTGCACCGCGAGTGGGGCATACCGGCAGAAGCATTGATCGCACCGCCGCGATCGCGGGGAAGAAGGTCGGCAGCATAGGCGTCTCGGCTAGTGCGGAAATCGGCGCCAATTGGCGTCAACAGCGTATTCCGAAATGGCGCGCTCGGAGAGTGCCAAACTTGTCGATGTTGCGCCCGCTCTTTGCGGGCATCAGCGCCGCTGGCGTGGACCTTTTTCGCGTCCACACTGCACGGGGCGGATAGGTGATGGCGGCCATGGCGATTGAAGCCATGGGCGAGGCTGACGCGGCCTTACGCTAACTTGACACCAGCGGATTGGAGGCGGATCGTTCCGGCAAAACATTCGGGAGCCCGTGATGCCGCGAGTCTTGCTGGTCGGCTACGATCCGGAAACGGTCGATTTCTCTAATCCCGCGTTGCCGCCGGGCATGAACGCCGAGAAGATACGCGCCGGTTTGGCGGTTACGTTGAAGGATATGGCAGACCGGGGATGGGAGGCCGATCTTTGCTTGGTTCGTCCTGATCAGACGGCTGTGGAAACCGTAGAGCGTCAGATAGCTTCCGCAAATTATGTCTGTGTCGTAGTCGGTGCCGGCCTGCGGTTACCGCCTCAGAGCCTCTTATTGTTCGAGGCCGTGGTTAACGCGATCCATAGGACCGCTCCCGCCGCCGGCATTGCCTTTAACACACGACCCGAAGATACAGCCGATGCCGCCGCGCGATGGTTGCCGCCCCGCTGAGTGCTCCGGTGCGTCCCGCTGGCGCCGGCTACGCCGCAAGCCACCTTGCCCCGGTCACGGCGAGTTACTGAATGTATCGATGGCGGTAAGCGCCGGCCAGCTTCAACTAAACGAGAGGTTAACCGTTCTGTCTATCCACTTTGCAACACAGGAGGTAAGGCTGATGTAAGTATAGGAAATGCTCCCGCCTGATCGCGAGTTCGCGTCGTCATTATTGCGTTAGTGACGTTTGGAAAGACAATGCGACTGACAGTCCACACGGACTACGCGCTGCGACTTTTGATGTATCTCGCCTTGAAGACGGACGGTTTGGCGACCACGAAATCGCCGCGACCTACGACATCTCGAGGAATCATCTGACGAAAGTGGCTCATGAACTCGGTGTCGCGGGCTATGTCGTAACT
>JBDTKD010000130.1:0-2553 GCA_039935515.1 Bradyrhizobium sp. | reverse complement strand
GTCTCACCATCCGTAAGCCGTCCGCGCTGACGATGACGCTCAAAACCCTGGAGCGAGCCAACTTGCTGGACGACATCCGCGCGGCAACCGATGAGCTGTCGGTTGTCGAACATCGTTTGCTTGCCTTGAAAGAGGCGGGCGCGTGGCGTGAGTTCCTCGAACAGGCCGTGTTTACCCGCCGCAATATCCTGATTTCGGGCGCGACCGGCTCCGGCAAGACCACGCTCTCCAAGGCGCTGATCGCAGCGATCCCGGCGCACGAACGATTGATCACCATTGAGGACACCGCCGAACTCGCGGTGCCGCATCAAAACTGTGTGCGGCTGCTCTATTCGAAGGACGGCCAGGGCCTTGCCAAAATCGGGCCGCGCGAACTGCTCGAGTCCTGCCTGCGGATGCGGCCCGATCGCATCCTGCTGCAGGAGCTGCGGGATGGCACCGCCTTCTTTTACCTGCGAAACGTGAATTCGGGCCACCCGGGCTCGATCACCACGGTTCATGCCGACAGCGCCCGACTGGCGTTTGAGCAGCTCACCTTATTGGTGAAGGAAAGTGCTGAGGGACGCGATCTGCATCGCGACGACATCCGCTCGTTGCTGCTGCTGCTGGTCGACGTCGTCGTCCAGATGCAAAAGCGTGACGGCCGCTACCGGATCACGGAAATCTACTATGACCCCGTTCGCAAACGCGACCACGCGAAATAAAGTGGCGCTCGGCACGGCGCTCGCGCTCGTCGCCATCGCGCTGTTCCTGCTGGTGGCCTCCAACGTCCTGCTGCTCGGACTACGGCTGCATGACGGCGGCTTCCACTGGTCCGAAATTGTTACAGGTTGGCCTCGATATGGCGCCGACAACCGTTTCGACCGCTGGCTGACAATCTCGACGCTCGCAGGCCTCATCGTCTGCTTCGGCATGCTCGGAACCATCCTTCGTCATCGCCCTCGCGCCCTCCACGGGAGCGCGCGTTTTGCCTCCGAGCGCGAAATCAAGGCGGCGGGCTTACGCTCTCCGCAA
Source organism: Bradyrhizobium sp. (assembly GCA_039935515.1). Classification (GTDB taxonomy): domain Bacteria; phylum Pseudomonadota; class Alphaproteobacteria; order Rhizobiales; family Xanthobacteraceae; genus Bradyrhizobium. Next base: position 1,539 of record JBDTKD010000130.1, on the reverse strand, counting down.
GGTCTGCTGCTCGGCCGCAAGGACGGCGCGATGCTGTGTTTCGGCGGCTCCGAGCATGTTCTGGTCTATGCTCCGACGCGGTCCGGCAAAGGTGTCGGCCACGTGATTCCGAACCTGCTCAATTGGCCGGATTCGGTTGTTGTCCTTGACGTCAAGAAGGAGAACTGGGATCGCTCCGCTGGCTTTCGCGCGTCGCACGGCCAGGATGTCTATCTGTTCGATCCGCTGGATGAGACCGGCCGCACCGCGCGCTACAATCCGCTCGGCTATGTCCGAAACGATCCGGTCGATCTGTATGATGATCTGCAACGGATCGCCGTGATGCTATTCCCGGCCGAGAGCCGTGGTGATCCCTTTTGGTTCGAGGCCTCGCGATCGGCCTTCGTGGCGATCGGCGGCTATGTCGCGGAAACGCCAGGACTTGCCTTCACCATCGGAGAGATCCTGCACCAGCTCTCCGCTACCCATGATCTGAAATCGCATTTCGAGAAGATCATCGCGGCGCGCAAGTCCGGCCCATCTCCGCTGTCCCGGCACTGCATCACCGCGCTGAACGATTTTCTCGCCGCGTCCGACAACACCATGAACTCGGTTCGCAAGACCGTCACCGCACGTCTTGGCCTTTGGCTTAATCCGCGGATCGACGCCGCAACCGCGACCAATGATTTCGACCTCCGGTTGCTGCGGCAGCGGCCGATGACGATTTATCTCGGCGTTACCCCTGACAATCTCGATCGCATGGCGCCGCTGCTGAATCTGTTCTTTCAGCAGGTGATCGACCTCAACACCCGCGAACTGCCGGAACAGAACCCAAAGCTGAACAAGAAAGTTCTCCTGCTACTCGACGAGTTTCCGGCGCTCGGCAATGTCAATGTGCTTGCGAAATCGGTTGCCTTCCTTGCTGGCTACGGCATCCGCCTGCTCACGGTGATTCAGAGCCCAGCACAGCTTCGTGCCGTCTATGGGATCGATGTCGCCAAAAACATCATGACCAACCACGCCGTCGAAGTGGTATTCGCCCCAAAGGAGCAAGACGTGGCCAATGAGCTCTCCGAGCGCTTCGGTTACGACACCGTCAAGGCGCGCAGCCGTAGCGGACCGAAGGGTCTGGCGATGCGCGCGACCAGCGAGACCATCTCCGAACATCGCCGCGCCCTCATGTTGCCTCAGGAGCTCAAGCTGCTTGCAAAATCCAAGGCCATTATTCTGGCCTCCGGCATTCCGCCGATCATCGCTGAAAAGATTGTATACTTTCAGGACAAGTCGTTTCTGTCGCGCTTGCTGCCGGCGCCACTTCCGGCCATGCCGAACGGCCGCTCGAACGCTCTGCTTGACGCCGAAATCAAGCAGCTGCGCTCGGAGGTTGCCGAGTTGCGCGCGGTGTTCCTGATACGACCGATGAGCGATGAGGAAGTGGCCGATCCCTCGACGATTCCCGCCGATGCGACGTTCGATTTCGGAAGGATCGACGTCGATCTCGAAGGTCTTACCGAAGATGAAATGCAGGCCTGGACCCTCAACTATATCGACGCCCAGGCT
>JBDTKD010000129.1:0-11775 GCA_039935515.1 Bradyrhizobium sp. | reverse complement strand
GACCAGATGATCGACCTTCTCGTCGCCAAATACGCCGCCGAACGCGACGCCATCGCGACCGACGTCATCGCCATGCTGCAGGATCTGGCCGACAAGGGATTTCTGACCGAGGCCCGCGAGAAGACATCATGAGTCCAACTCTCACCGACGCCAATGCAACGCTGCGCGATCCAACCGATGGATTAGCGGTGCTGGAGAAGCGGGGCTCGATCGCCGAAACCTACGGCATTCCGCTCGCGGTGCTGGCCGAGCTGACCCATCGCTGTCCGCTGCAATGCCCTTATTGCTCGAACCCGGTCGAACTCGACCGCGGCGGCAGCGAGCTGACAACGGAGGAATGGAAGAAGGTGCTGTCGGAGCTCGCCGAGATCGGCGTGCTGCAGATCCATTTTTCCGGCGGCGAACCCACCGCGCGCAAGGATCTGGTCGATCTTGTGCAGCACGCGAGCGACGTCGGGCTGTATTCCAATCTCATCACCTCCGCCGTGCTGCTGACCAGAGACAGACTGGCGGCGCTGGCCGATGCCGGGCTGTGTCATGTCCAGATCAGCTTTCAGGGCAACGAGCCCGTCGTCGCCAACCGCGTCGCCGGCCTGAAGCAGGCCCATGAGAAGAAGCTCGAAGTCGCGCGATGGACCCGCGAGCTCGATCTGCCGCTGACCGTCAACGCGGTGATGCACCGGCAGAATCTGCACCAGCTTTCGGACATCATCCAGATGGCGGTCGATCTCGACGCCGACCGGCTCGAGGTCGCCAATGTGCAGTACTACGGCTGGGCGCTGAAGAACCGTGCGGCGCTGATGCCGACGATCGAGCAGATCGAGGAGACCAGCCGCATCGTCGAGGAGGCCGAGGCGCGACTGAAGGGCATCCTCGCCATCGACTATGTGGTGCCGGATTACTACGCGCTGCGGCCGAAGAAATGCATGGGCGGCTGGGGCCGGCAGTTTTTCAACATCTCGCCCGCCGGCAAGGTGCTGCCCTGCCACGCCGCCGAAAGCATTACCGGGCTGGAATTCGAATCGGTGCGGTCCAATCATTCGATCGCCTGGATCTGGCAGAACTCCGAGGCCTTCAACCGCTATCGCGGCACCGACTGGATGCCGGAGCCGTGCCGAAGCTGCGAGTTCAAGGAAATCGATTTCGGCGGCTGCCGCTGTCAGGCCTTCGCGCTGACCGGCGATGCCGGCAATACCGACCCGGCCTGCACGCTGTCGCCGCTGCACGAACAGATCTTCAAGCTGGCGGCGTCGGAAGCCGCAGCCGACAACAACCGCTTCATCTATCGCAATTTCGCCGGGGGCACGCCGGAGTCGGACGGCGACAATGGCGCCTGACGCCGAGGCCGGCAAATCCGCAAGCCAACGTTCCGATCCGTTCGCGCCGCTGACCTCAGAGCTGCTGCCGGTCGGCGATGGCCACGAAATCTATGTCGAGAGCGTCGGCCGCCCCGGCGGTATCGCCGCAGTCTATCTGCATGGCGGTCCCGGCAGCGGCTGCCAGCCCGATCATCGGCGGCTGTTCGATCCGGAACGCTTCCACGCTGCTCTGTTCGATCAGCGCGGCGCCGGCCGCAGCCGGCCCAAGGGCCGCCGCGAAGAAAATACGCTGCCGCATCTGATCGCCGACATGGAACTGATCCGCGAAACATTCGGCTTCGAACGCTGGCTGGTGCTGGGCGGCTCCTGGGGCGCGACACTGGCGCTGGCCTATGCGCAGGCCCATCCGCACCGGGTCAGTGGCATTGTGCTGCGCGCGACCTTCCTCGGCACAAGAGCGGAACTGGAGAGCGCATTCCTCAAGGCGCTGCCGCTGTTCTATCCCGATCTCAGCGATGATTTCATGGGCCTGCTCGCGGTGGACGAGCGCGCGGAGCCGCTTGACGCTTACTGGCGCCGCATTCTCGATGCCGATCCGGCCGTGCACGGTCCGGCTGCCCGCGCCTGGAACGACACCGAACGCGCGCTTTCCGAGCATGTCCCCGGACGGACCCGGCTCGATCGAGATTCGCTCAATTCCAGTCGCGCTCTGCCCGCCACACCGTTCATGGAGGCGCATTATTTCCAGAACGATTGCTTCATGGCGCCCAACCAACTGATGGCGGAAGCGGGCCGTCTCAGCGGCATTCGCGGTATCATCGTGCAGGGCCGCTACGATCTGCTGTGCCCGCCGACAACGTCACATGCGCTGGGCGCGGCCTGGCCGGAAGCCGAGATCCGTGTCGTGGGAGGGGCCGGGCACTCGCTCTACGATCCCGGCGTGCGCGATGCCGTGATGAAGGCGGTCGCAGACCTCGCCTCCGCGATCACCGCATAGATCATGTCCGGTGCCACCGGCTTCATCCTTCGAGACGCTTGCTGCGCAAGCTCCTCTGGATGAGGTCTGAGGCTTGTCAGACCCTCATGGTGAGGAGCGCGGCGACGCCGCGCTGCCCGAACCACGAGGCCAGCGGTACTGCCAGCGATGCGCGCATGGCGTGTAAATGCTGCACTGCCGCATGAGCATTCGTTAACATTATAGCGCCATGCCGTGAAAGCTGGAGATCGCGGAAAATTGCCTTTGTGGAACGTGTTGAATGGCTCTAATAAGAGATCGCGATGATCCCATGCAATAACCACAAGAACGCTGTCTGAGCGTTCGCAGACAAAGCGTAAGGCCGCGTCGTTCTTCGCCCTGGCGCGGACATGGTAGGAATGAAACCGACTGATATTTCGGCGCCCGATTACTTCCACAAAGTTGTCGACTGCCAGTGGGCCTGTCCCGCACATACGCCCGTTCCCGAATACATCCGCCTGATCGCCGAAGGCCGCTACAGCGACGCCTACATGGTCAATTGGAGGTCGAACGTGTTTCCCGGCATCCTGGGACGCACCTGCGATCGCCCGTGCGAGCCTGCCTGCCGCCGCGGACGCGTCGAGGAGACGCCGGTGGCGATCTGCCGGCTGAAGCGTGTTGCCGCCGACTTCAAGGACGACGTCAAGCACCGCATGCCGCGGCCATCACCGAAAAACGGCAAGCGGATTGCGATCGTCGGCGGCGGCCCGGCTTCGCTCACGGTCGCGCGCGACCTCGCCCCACTCGGCTACCACTGCACCGTGTTCGATTCCGATCCCCGGGCGGGCGGCATGATGCGGAGCCAGATCCCGAAATTCCGCCTGCCGGATTCCGTGATCGACGAGGAAACCGATTACATCCTCGATCTCGGCATCGAGTTCAGGGGCGGCCAGCGCATCGACAGCCTGAAGAAGCTGCTCGGCGAAAACTATGACGCGGTCTTTGTCGGCTCCGGCGCGCCGCGCGGCCGCGAGCTCGCAATTCCCGGCCGCAAGGAAGCCGCCGGCAATATCCACATCGGCATCGACTGGCTCTCGAGCGTGTCGTTCGGCCATGTCGACAAGATCGGCAAGCGCGTGATCGTGCTCGGCGGCGGCAACACCGCGATGGACTGCTGCCGTACCGCGCGCCGCCTCGGCGGCGAGGACGTCAAGGTGATCGTGCGTTCCGGTTTCGAGGAGATGAAGGCCTCTCCGTGGGAGAAGGACGACGCCATCCACGAGGATATTCCGATCCTCAATTTCATGGTGCCGAAGGCGTTCGTTCACGACAACGGCAGGCTCACCGGCGTCACCTTCGAGAAGGTGAAGGGCGAGTACGACGCCAACGGCAAGCGCAGCCTGGTGCCCGCGGGCCAACCGGACCAGACCGTCGACTGCGACGACGTGCTGGTCGCGGTCGGCCAGGAGAACGCGTTTCCCTGGATCGAGCGCGATTGCGGCATCGAGTTCGACAAATGGAACATGCCCAAGGTCGATGCCACGACCATGGGCTCGACCCACCCGAAGGTGTTCTTCGGCGGCGACGCCGCCTTCGGCCCGAAGAACATCATCTGGGCGGTCGCGCACGGTCACGACGCCGCGCTTTCGATCCACAAGATGTTGTCCGGCGAGGACGTTACCGAACGACCGCTGCCCGAGGTGCAGATCTCGTCGCAGAAGATGGGCATCCACGAATGGAGCTACGACAACGACATCTCCGGCGACAGGCGCTTCAAGGTGCCGCACCGCGACAAGGTGATCGCGCTGAAGGACATCCGCACCGAGGTCGAACTCGGCTATGACGTCAAGCTCGCGCTCGGCGAAGCCCAGCGCTGCCTGAACTGCGACATCCAAACCGTGTTCGCGGCGCCGCTGTGCATCGAATGCGACGCCTGCGTCGATATTTGCCCGATGGACTGCATCACCTTCACGGAGAACGGCGAGGAAGCCGACCTGCGCGAACGGCTGAAGGCGCCCGCGCCGCACCTCGACCAGGCGCTTTATGTCGCCGACGGCCTCAAGACCGGGCGCGTCATGGTCAAGGACGAGGATGTCTGCCTGCATTGCGGGCTGTGCGCCGAACGCTGTCCCACCGGCGCCTGGGACATGCAGAAATATCTCATCGATATGACTCACGCGGGATCAACATGTCAGTCCAAAGCCCGATCAGCAGCGTAAACGACTTCGTCGTCCGCTTCGCCAACGTCAACGGCTCGGGCTCGGCCAGCGCCAACGAACTGTTCGCGCGCGCGATCCTGCGCCACGGCGTGCCGGTGTCGCCGCGCAACGTCTTCCCGTCCAACATCCAGGGCCTGCCGACCTGGTACGAGGTGCGGGTCACCGAGGACAGCCATCTCGGCGCCCGCGGCGGCGTCGACATGATGGTGGCGATGAATCCGCAGACCTGGGACAAGGATCTCGCCTCGATCGAGCCCGGCGGCTATCTGTTCTACGATTCGACCAAGCCGATGCCGACCTCGAAGTTCCGCACCGACATCACCGTGATCGGCGTGCCGCTGACCGCGATCACCAACTCGACCTATACCGATCCGCGCCAGCGCCAGCTGTTCAAGAACATCATCTATCTCGGCGCGCTCTGCGCCCTGCTCGACATGGACCCCAAGCTCGTCGAGCAGCTGATCGGCGAGCAGTACAAGGGCAAGGAAAAGCTGTTGTCGTCGAACGTCCACGCGTTGCATCTCGGCCGCGACTGGGCGCTGCAGAACCTCAAATGCCCGATCGGCCTGCGCGTCAGCAAGTCCGACCGGATCGGCGAGCGGATTTTCATCGAAGGCAACAGCGCCGCCGCGCTCGGCGCGGTCTATGGCGGCGCCACCGTCTGTGCCTGGTATCCGATCACGCCGTCATCGTCGCTGGCCGACGCCTTCACCACCCACTGCAAGCGGCTGCGGCACGATCCCGAAACCGGCAAGGCGAAATATGCCATCGTCCAGGGCGAGGACGAACTCGCCTCGATCGGTATCGTGATCGGGGCCTCCTGGAACGGCGCCCGCGCCTTCACCGCGACCTCCGGCCCCGGCATCTCGCTGATGCAGGAATTCATCGGCCTGTCCTATTTCGCCGAAATACCGGCGGTGATCATGAATGTGCAGCGCGCCGGGCCGTCGACCGGGATGCCGACGCGAACCCAGCAATGCGACATCATCGCCTGCGCCTATGCCTCGCATGGCGACACCAAGCACGTGCTGCTGTTTCCGGAAGATCCGGCCGAAGCCTTCGAATTCGCCGCGCAGTCGTTCGACCTCGCCGAACGCCTGCAGACCATGATCTTCCTGATGCTCGACCTCGATATCGGCATGAACCACCGGCTATGCCGCCCGCTGAAGTGGGACGACGCCCGGCAATATGACCGCGGCAAGGTGATGACGGCGGCGATGCTGGACGACGGCCGCGATTTCGGCCGCTACCTCGACGTCGACGGCGACGGCATCCCGTTCCGCACCTATCCCGGCACGCATCCGACCAAGGGCTCGTTCTTCACTCGCGGTACCTCGCGCGATCGTTACGCGCGCTACTCGGAGGAAGGCGCGGTCTACGCCGACAACATGCAGCGGCTGGTGCGCAAATTCGAGACCGCGCAGGACATGGTGCCGCGTCCGCTGCAGGCCAACGCCGCCAAGCCCACCAAATATGGCGTGATCTATTTCGGCTCGACCGCGCCGGCGATGGATGAGGCGATCGGGCTCCTGGAAGCGCGGGGGCATGCGCTCGACCGCTTGCGGATCCGCGCCTTCCCGTTCCATTCCAGCGTCGCGAGCTTCATCGCCGACCACGATTTCGTCTATGTGGTCGAGCAGAACCGCGACGGCCAGATGCGCCAGCTGATCGTCAACGAAAACGGCATCGACCCGGTGCGGCTGGTGCCGATCCTGCACTTCGACGGCACGCCAATCACCGCGCGCTTCATCGCCGCCGCCATCGGCGACCACCAGGATCAGCTCAAGGTGACCCGGCTCCGCAAGGTGAAGTCATGACCTATATCGCAAAGCCCAAGTTCCAGCATCCGGGACTGCCGAAGAACGATCTCGGCTACACCCACCGCGACTACGAGGGCAAGATCTCGACGCTGTGCGCCGGCTGCGGCCATGATTCGATCACCGCCTCGATCATCGAGGCCTGTTACGAGCTCTCGATCGAGCCGCATCGGGTGGCGAAGATTTCCGGCATCGGCTGCTCGTCGAAGACGCCGGATTATTTCCTCGGCAATTCGCACGGCTTCAATTCGGTCCATGGCCGGATGCCGTCGGTGCTGACCGGCGCCAATCTCGCCAACCGCGACCTGGTCTATCTCGGCGTCTCCGGCGACGGCGACTCCGCCTCGATCGGCTTCGGTCAGTTCGCCCATTCGATCCGCCGCGGCGTCAACATGACCTATATCGTCGAGAACAACGGCGTCTACGGCCTGACCAAGGGTCAGTTTTCGGCCACCGCCGATCGCGGCTCCAGGAACAAGCGCGGGCTGATGAACAACGACAACGCCATCGACCTGGTGGCGATCGCGCTGCAGCTCGGCGCAAGTTTCGTGGCGCGCAGCTTCTCCGGCGACAAGACCCAGCTGGTGCCGCTGATCGCGGCCGCGATCCAGCACCAGGGCGCAGCGTTCATCGACGTCATCAGCCCCTGCGTCGCCTTCAACAACCATGCCGGATCGACCAAGAGCTTCGACTATGTGCGCGAGCATAATGACGCGGTGAACCGGCTCGACGTCATCACCGGCCGTGACCCGATCACGATCGATTACGCGCCGGGCTCGGTGACGGTGGTCGAACAGCACGACGGCAGCAAGCTGGCATTGCGCAAGCTAGATGCGGATTACGACGCGCATGATCGCGTCGGGGCGTTGAGCTTCCTGCAGAAGCATGCCGCCAAGGGCCAGATCGTGACCGGTCTGCTCTATGTCGATCCGGACTCGGAAGATCTGCACAGCCATCTCGACACCGTCGATACGCCGCTCAACCAGCTCGGCGAACAGGCGCTGTGCCCGGGCTCGGCGGCGCTCGACAAGATCAACGCCAGCCTGCGCTAGTTCACTTACGGCACCTTGGCCTCGTGGTTCGAGATGCGCGGCGTTGCCGCGCTCCTCACCATGAGGGTCTGGCAGACCTCATCCTGAGGAGCCGCGCGTCTCGCGCGGCGTCTCGAAGGATGAAGCCACGGCGCTGGAATGAGCCAGAAAGCCGCCGGAGGCGCGCTCACGCCGCCGCCGCAAGCTCGCGCGGGCTCACCAGATATTCCTTCAGGACGTTGTCGGCGGCGTCGACTTCGCTGAGCGAGACGTCGTAGCTCCAGAGATCGGCGAGGTGCTGAAGCACGCGCCTCGCGTCCACCTCGTTCAACTGGGCTCCCCTTGCAACGGCATGGCGCAACATCAGGCGGCGGTCGCCGGCCAGATCGACGTCGACCACTTCGATGTTGGGATCGATGCAGCCGACGTCATATTGCCGGGCCAGTTCACGCCGAACGCGGCGATAACCGCGGCTGTCGTGAATCGCATCGACCCTGATGCCCGCGGCCTCCGCCGGATCGTCGTGCAAATGAAACATTCGCAAGTGCCGCATCAGCCGCGGGCTGAGAAACTGGCTGATGAAGCTTTCGTCGCGATAATTGGCCCAGATGTCGCGCAATACCGCCATCGCCTCGCCTTTCCCGGCGATGTCCGGAAACCACTCGCGATCCTCGTCGTCAGGACTGGAAACGATCCGCTCGATGTCCTGCATCATCGCGAAACCGAGCGCGTAGGGGTTGAAGCCGGAAAAGCGGCGGTCGTCGAAATCGGGCTGGAACACCACATTGGTGTGCGATTGCAGGAATTCCAGAAAGTTGCCGTCGCTGATGCGCCCCTGCTCGTGCAGCCGGTTCATGATGCGGTAATGCACATAGGTCGCGGTGCCTTCGTTCATGACCTTGGTCTGACTTTGCGGATAGAAATACTGCGCGATGTGCCGCACGATCCGCAGCAGCTCGCGCTGCCAGGGGTGCAGCCGCGGCGCGGTCTTTTCGAGGAAGTACAGCAGGTTTTCCTGCGGCAGGCCGAGCAGCTTGCGGCGCCGTTCCACGTTCAGCAGCGCTTCGCTCTTGACCTGGCCGCCCGGAATGGTTCGCCACAGTTCGTTGAATGCGCTCTCCTCGTGCAGGCGGCGCTGCCCCGCACGCTTTTCCTCGACCCGAAGGTCGTGTTTCTTCTTGCCGGGATAGCGGTCGATGCCGAGCGACATCAGGGCGTGCGCGGCGTCGAGCGTCCGCTCGACCTCGAGCCGGCCGTGCCGCTCCTCGCATTGCGCGACATAGCTCTTGGCGAAATCGAGATAGTCGAGAATTCCGTTGGCGTCGGTCCATTGCCTGAACAGATAGTTGTTCTTGAAAAAATGATTGTGGCCGAACGCCGCATGGGCGATCACCAGGGTCTGCATGGTCGCGGTATTTTCTTCCATCAGATAGGAAATGCAGGGTGAGCTGTTGATGACGATCTCATAGGCGAGGCCTTGCAGACCCTTGCGATAAAAAGCCTCCTGATAGGCGAACTGCTTGCCGAACGACCAATGCTTGTAGAACAGCGGCATGCCTCCGGACGAGTAGGCATCCAGCATCTGTTCCGCGGTGATGATCTCGATCTGGTTGGGATAGACGTCAAGTCCGAGTTCGGATCGCGCAATCTCCTCGCAGGCATCGTGGATGCGCTGCACCTGCGGAAAATCCCAGTCTGCGCCTTCAAACAAGCGCCCGGTTGTCATGGTCATGACGCGGCTCTCTGCTGTTCCCACGGCGTTGGAAGAGATCGTGGAACACGGGAAAAATCTCGCTGCGGTCGTTGACCTTGCGCATCGACAGCGGCGCGCCAGCGGCGCGCAGGCGCTGGTACAGCGTCCATAGCGATGAATCGGTCATGCCGAACGGGCTGCCGCCGGCCTCGCCGACCTCGAGATAGGCGAAGAACTGGCTGACCGGCAGGATCGCCTCGGTCAGCAGGCGCCCCGCGACATCGCCGTCCGAATAGGAATTGTCGCCATCGGAGGCCTGGGCGGCATAGATGTTCCAGTCCGACGGACGGAAGCGCGACTTGACGATATCGTGCATCGCCTGCAGCGCGCTCGACACCAGCGTGCCGCCCGATGCCGGGTCGTGAAAGAAGGTCTCCTCGTCGACCTCTTCCGCGCGGTCGGTGTGACGAATGAAAACGATCTCGACATGGCGGTAGCGCCGCTTCAGGAACACGTACAGCAGCATGTAGAAGCGCTTGGCGAGATCCTTCATGTGCTCGGACATCGAGCCCGACACGTCCATCAGGCAGAACATCACCGCCTGCGCCACGGGCTTGGGCATGGTTTCGAACCGGCGATAGCGGATGTCGACCGGATCAATGAAGGGAATACGGCGGATTTTTGCCTTCAGGGCATCGATCTCGGCCATCAGTTCGATGCGGCGCGCCTCATCGCAATTTTCCATCTCGGCCTCAAGCTGCGCAATCGTCTCCGGCCGCGGCCGTCGCAGCGCGACCCGCCGCGCCATCGCCAGCCGCACGGTCCGGGCGACCGAGATGTTGGCCGGCGAGCCGGAGGTGGCATAGCCGGCGCGGCGCAGCCCCTCGCTTTCCGCTTCCGCGAGCTTGCGCTTCGCAAGGTCGGGCAATTCCAGGTCGTCGAGGAACAGGTCGACAAATTCCTCGCGGCTGAGCACGAACCGGAAGGTGTCCTCGCCGTCGCCTTCACCGGGCTCGGATCCCCTACCGCTGCCCTCGCCCGAACGCGGAAGGATGTCGCCTTCAATGAACTTCTTGTTGCCGGGAAGCACCATGTCGCGGATGCCGCCTTGGGTACGAAAACGCGGTTCGTTCATGCCGTCGAGCGGAACGGAAACCTCGCCGCCTTCCAGCACATCCTTGATATCGCGGTCCTGCGAGGATTTCTTGACCGCGGCCTGCACCAGCGCCTTGGCGCGGCGCAGGAATCTCTGGCGGTTCTCGAGGCTCTTGCTGCCCGGATTGAGGCGCCGATCGACGATGTGCATGGCCAGTTCCAGATCCGCCCTCAGCCGGCTTGTTTCACCCGCATGTACCATTCGACCAGCCGGCGAACCTGGCGCTCGGTGTAGCCGCGCTCGACCATCCGCGCGACAAACTCGCCGTGCTTCTTTTCGGTATCGCCGTCTTTCTTGGAGCCGAACGAGATCACCGGCAGCAGATCCTCGACCTGCGAGAAGATCCGCTTTTCGATCACCTCGCGGATTTTCTCGTAACTGGTCCAGGACGGGTTCTTGCCGCCGTGCTGGGCCCGCGACCGCAGTGAAAACTTCACGACTTCATTGCGGAAGTCCTTCGGATTGGCGATTCCCGCCGGCTTTTCGATCTTGGTCAGCTCCTGATTGAGCAGCTCACGATCGAGCAACTGGCCGGTATCAGGATCCTTGAAGTCCTGATCTTCGATCCAGGCATCGGCATAGTCGACATAACGATCGAACAGGTTCTGACCGTAGTCCGAATAGGATTCGAGATAGGCCTTCTGGATCTCGTGGCCGATGAACTCGGCATAACGCGGCACCAGCTCCGCCTTGATGAATTCGAGGTAGCGCTTCTCGACCTCGTCAGAAAGCTGCTCGCGGCGTATCGCCTGCTCAAGCGCATAGATCAGGTGGACGGCATCGGCGCCGATCTCGGCGGTGTCGTGGTTGTAGGTCGCAGCCAGGACCTTGAAGGCGAAGCGGGTCGAAACTCCGTCCATGCCTTCGTCGACCCCGGCGGCATCCTTGTATTCCTGGACGCTGCGGGCCTTCGGATCGGACTCCTTCAGGCTTTCACCGTCATAGACCCGCATTTTCGCAAACACCGTCGAGTTTTCGTGCTTGCGCAGCCGCGACATCACCGAGAACCGCGCCAATGTCTCCAGCGTCGCCGGCGCGCAGGGCGCGGCGGCAAGCTCAGACCCGGAAATGAGCTTCTCGTAGATCTTCTGCTCCTCGGTCACCCGCAGGCAATAGGGCACCTTGATGACGCAAATGCGGTCGATGAAGGCTTCGTTGTTCTTGTTGGCCTTGAAGGTCTGCCATTCGGATTCGTTCGAATGGGCGAGAATGATCCCGGTAAAGGGAATCGCGCCGATATTCTCGGTGCCGATATAGTTGCCCTCCTGCGTTGCCGTGAGCAGCGGGTGCAGCATCTTGATCGGCGCCTTGAACATCTCGACGAATTCGAGCAGGCCCTGGTTGGCCCGGTTGAGTCCGCCGGAATAGCTGTAGGCGTCGGGGTCGTTCTGCGCGAAGGTCTCGAGCTTGCGAATGTCGACCTTGCCGACCAGGGACGAGATATCCTGATTGTTCTCATCGCCGGGCTCGGTCTTCGCAATCGCGATCTGGCGCAACCGCGACGGCTGGATCCTGGCGACACGGAAGCGCGAGATATCGCCACCGAACGCCTCGAGGCGCTTGTAGCACCATGGGCTCATCAGCC
>JBDTKD010000128.1:0-3472 GCA_039935515.1 Bradyrhizobium sp. | reverse complement strand
CGAATAGCCCGCGAATCCGCAATTACGGGATCGGTAATTTCAAAAAGGTCGGCACGCGGGATCAGCGCGTCCAAATTAACTTGATTGCGATGCATTGCCATGTGGTTTTCCCAAAAGGCGGGAGTTTTCCCCGCTCCACAAGAGGGAGCGTAGTCCTAAAATCATGCAGTAAAGTGATAACTCCCCCCTGCGGGGAACGTTCTGATTCTCAAGTCCGCTCGCTGCCTTAGTCCCATTTTGGGGCGGACGACACCCCGGGAACCTTCTACAAACATTGAGCTGAGCTGCGGTGCGGAAATTGGCCGCCGTATCTGAGCAAAGGGGGTTTAGCGGTTCGCGGTAATTTGGTGCCGAAACACAAGCCGCGATCATGATGGTCCGAGTTTCTGTCGCAGTACAGCAGGCCGATTTTCCCTTCTTTGATGAGGGGCCCCCACGGGCGAAACGCGCTTGACAACCTTGTGCTGAACGGCAGCGGTCGCCCTGTTTGCTGGCATAGTGCTCGCTGCTCGAATCAATCTGGCTTCCTGTTTCTCCCTGTTATCCGAATTGTCAAAAAACCTAGAAGTCCCCGATTTCCGGGGCTTTCTTCCATTTCGCATAATCTGTTCGCTGTTTTTCTCGAAAATTACCCTGTTTTCGGCCAAATAACAGGGAGACCGGTTCGTAGCCGACTGCCCGCACCGCCAGCAAGTCTCTGAATTGAACAAGAAAACTCGCTCTCCTATATTGTGCCCTCACTTCCGCCGGTTAGCGACCGCGGTTGCGGGAGTTGGCCACTGAGAGAGCAAATTCATCGCGATCTCCGCGTTGCCGGAGGCGTTTTTCTCAGAACGCGGTTTTGCCAGTGGCTTTCTCTGCGAATGATGGTGCGAAATCTTGGGTCGTTCGCAAGAAGTCGGCGCTTAGGTTTCAACAGCGCCTCGCAGATGCCAGTCTGACGCTAGCGCACGAAGCGACCCGCAAATGGATCGGTCTGCGCAATCAAGCGAGCGAGTCAGCTGGGCCGTTGCGGCCGGGAACTAGGGCCTTGTGAATGTATTAATGTTTGACATGAGCAAGAAAGACAACATCGACCGCGTCTGGGACATCATCGAAAAGGTCAGCGTGTGCATGCTGACGACGCAATTCGTCGGTGGACTGCGTGCGCGACCGCTCGAAGCAAGGCCCGACCGCGATGCTGGCCTGATTTTTTTCGTGACCGATATTCACAGCGCCAAGGAGGATGAGATCGAGGCCACGCCCGATGTCGGCCTTGTCTTTATCGATTCGAACAACAAGGCCTACCTGTCGATCACCGGCCGCGCCTGCGTCATGCGCGATGCTGACAAGACAAAGGCGGCCTGGCGAAAGACCGACGAGGTGTGGTGGCCGGGCGGCCCAAACAATCCCGACGTATGCTTGTTGCAGATCGAGCCTTTCACGGCGGAATTGTGGGATGGACCGGCGAGCGCTGTCGTTACTGCCTTCGAGTTCGCCAAGGCGAGGTTGACCGGGGAGGAGCCGAAGCTTGGCGAGAACCGCAAGGTGACGGTCAAGATGTGAGCGCGCGATCCCGCGCAAGTCAACTATGCTCATACTGTCTGCAGCGAACCGTGAGGCAGTGCTTCGCTCGCGCAAGCGGCGGAAATACTTGGAATTCGGTGACGACCAAGGCAAGAAAATGGTCGAGGGGTCCGCTCTGGTTCAACGCTATTCCGGCTCCTTGGCTGGCATGCGCGGCGCCAGCAGCGGCGTGAAAACCAGCCCTTCGCCATGGGCGAAGCCGGGATTGAGCGCGCCGCCGGTCGCGGGATCGCCGCCGTCGAGCGTCAGGATCGAAGTCGGCGTCGTCTCGGTAGCGGTCGCCTGCCCGGCGCCGCCGTCGCCGGCGCCGACGTCCGCTGTGCGGCCACCTTGCGGATGTCCGTCGGCGCTCGCCCTGACCGCCGCTTCGGTTTTTTCCGCCAGCCTGGCGCTATAGGGCAGCCGATGAGCGCGCGGAACGTTGCTGGGAAAATTGTTCTCGTCGATCGCCTCGACCCAGAGATAGATCGAACCGGGATCGTCGGCGCGCGTATGCGGTTCGACAATGCGCGCGCTCAGGAGCTTGAATTTTGGCGGCAGCGGATCATCTGACGACCAGCCAAGCAACGACCGCGTCGCGAAAAAGCTCAATACGTAGAAGGCGCTGGTGACGACGATCGTTCCAGCCTTGACCGGCCAGGGCAGGCGCGTGAACAAGCAAGCCGCGAGCAAAAGAACCCCCAGCGCGGCATAGGCGATGGAAAGACACAGCACGGTGGATTGCAGGCTGCTCATAGTTTTTTCCGGTAGCCGGTTTTCGGATCGAGATCGGCCCCGTTGAGATGAGTGCTGCCGAAGGTCGCCATCAGCGATTTGGCGCGGTAGTTCACGTCGGTCACCTTGCCCTCCGCGTCAATCGTGAAGCGAACGGCGGTCTTCTCGTCGCCGGTGTGATCGACGAATAGCGTGTTTTCGTGAATGACCTGCACAGTCGGATTGAGCTTTTGCACTTTCACCTTGACCGGCACCGGTAGGCCCGTCATCGCCGCGAAATGCGATACATTGACCGTATATTCGCCAGCTACGATGCCGCGAATCGTGACGATTTCCTCGCGGATCGGTGAGGCGATCTTTTTGCCGTTGACGACGATGCTGTCGTTCACGCCGCCGCGGTCGTCGCGATCGAGTACCAGGAACCCGGCTTCACGATGGCGATACCAGGTGATATTGCCGGCCGGGTCTTGCACGAACAGATCGAGATCGTCGGGATGCTTGTCCGGCCAGTCCATGGTGACTATGAACTCGGCTTTCGAATCGATCTTGCCGTCCTTGGCCTCCGGCGAGATCGCCAACAGCGCGATGAAAAACAGGAATGAGATCACCTGCAAGGCCTTGAACAGCATCACGCTGAACGGATCAAAGGGCTCCTCGCGCGGATAAAGGCCGAATTCATCCAGCATGACGACGTTCCAGGGCGGGAACGACGCGCGTTTCGGTCAGCGTCACGGCTTGCGAGAACGCTTGCGCCGTGGCGCCGTCGAGCGAGTAATATTGGATCTTGATCAGTATCGAGCCGACGAGACCGGCCAGCGTTGTATACATTGCCACCGCCATGCCGTCGCTCATCAATCCCATTGAGGATTTCATCAACGCGCGATCGCCCGCGTCGAGCCCGGCGATGGGCGCTAGCATGATGATGAAGCCGATGATCGTGCCGAGCAGCCCGAGTTTCATCGCCGTGTCCCCGGCAAAGGCGCCCAGGCCGTTGGAACCGCGCAACTTGTCGGCAAGCGCGCGAAGCAGCAACGTCTGGTCGAGGTGGCCGGTGCCTTGCGCGTCCGCCTTCACGACAAGATCCCGGATGTGATCGGCGAAGAGGCCGGACGGCAGCGCGCCGAGATTTGCCTTGTCTAAATTGCTCTTCGAAAAATCGACGACGCCCGTAGCGATCAGTTGCGCGGCTAGC
>JBDTKD010000127.1:0-5811 GCA_039935515.1 Bradyrhizobium sp. | reverse complement strand
CGCGTATTACCGGCTCCGGCCGTCCGCGCAGCCGGGACAGCAATCCGCTGACGCCGCCGAGCGGAAAGTGCATCTGCAGATCGCGGACCTCAACAAGCGCCACGGCGTTCCTCATATCCGTAACATGCGACGAGATGATCGGCTGCAACCTCGTTCAGCGGCGGCCGCGACTGCCGGCACCGCTCACTGGCCCAGTCGCAGCGCTCGACGTAGCGGCATCCCGATGGCGGATTGAGCAGCGACGGCACCGAACCCGGAATCGGCTCCATCGCGACGTCGCGATCAATCCGCGGAATCGATCGCACCAGCGCCCGAGTATAGGGATGGGCTGGGTTATTGAACAGCGTGCGCACCGGCGCGCTTTCGACCACCTGACCGGCATGCATCACCACGACGCGGTCGCAAATCTCGGCGACCACGCCGAGATCGTGGGTGATGAACAGGATGGCGGCTCCGGTCCTGGCGCCGAGTTCACGCAGCAGGTCGAGAATCTTGGCGGCGATCGAGACGTCGAGGCCCGTGGTCGGCTCGTCGGCGAGCAGCAGTTGCGGCGAGGTGGCGAGCGCCATTCCGATCATGACCCGCTGGCACATTCCCCCGGAGAGCTGGTGGGCGTATTGCTTGGCGCGTTTCTCCGCATCCGGAATGCGCACCAGAGCGAGCATCTCCAGCATGCGTTTCTTGGCCTGCTCGGCCGACAGTCCAGCGTGCAGCTGGAACAGCCGGGAAATCTGCCGCCCGACGGGAATGACCGGGTTGAGCGCGGTCCGGGGACTCTGCGAAACCAGTGCGATCTTGGCGCCGCGTACCTGCCGCATTTCTTCCTCGGTAAGCGACGCGAGATCGACGCCGTCGCACGTGATGGTTCCGGACGTGACCCGACCGGGACGGCGGATCAGCCGCAGGATCGCAACGGACGTCACCGACTTTCCGGACCCCGACTCGCCGACCAGGCCGACCACCTCACCGCGGCGGATCGTCAAATTGATGTGGTCGACGGCTTTGATGTCGCCTGCGTCGCTTTCGAACTGGACGGCCAGATCCCGTATCTCAAGGAGCTCGATCATCGGATCCCCCGCATGCGGGGATCGAGAAAGTCGCGAAGACCGTCGCCGACAAGATTGAAGGCCAGAACCGTGATCATGATCGCGAGGCCCGGGAACAGGAACAGCCACCACTCTCCGGTCACGATCTGCGAGGCTCCTTCCGCCGTCATCACGCCCCATTCGCTTTGCGGAGGCTGGATGCCAAGACCGATGAAGGACAGCGAGGCCATGGTGAGAAGTGCAAAACCCATGGCCAGCGTCGCCTGCACGATCAGCGGCGGCAAGCAGTTCGGCAGCAAGTGAATGAGCACGATCCGCCACGCCGGATTGCCGACGGTGCGCGCCGCGTCGGCATATTCCATTTCGCGCACCCGCATCATCTCGCCGCGGATCAGGCGCAGATAGGCCGGGATCTGCGTTATCGAAATCGCAAGCGCCACATTGCCCGTCGAATTGCCCATCGCCGCGGTGATGCCCATGGCGAGGACGAAGGCCGGGAAGGCCATCACGGAGTCCACGGCGCGCATCGCCACGTTGTCGACCCAGCCGCCGCGATAGCCGACGACGGCACCGAGCAGGGCGCCGACTGCAACAGCGGCGGCGGTGGCCGCAAAAGCCACCGACAGATCGACACGCGCGGCGTAGATGATGCGGGAGAGCTGATCGCGGCCATAGAGATCGGTGCCGAGCCAATGCTGCCAGGATACCGATTGCAACGTCGAGCCGGCGTCGGTCGCATCGGGTGGATAGGGCGCGACCAGCGGGGCGAATAGCGCGATCAGTGCGATGCCAACGATGACGCAGAGCGCCGTGAACGACAGCGGATTGCGGCGGATCCGGCGCCAGACCAGGGATGGCGGTGCGCTGACCGGCGCTGCGGGGGGAGCGATCGGAAGCGTCGACATCAGCGCAGCCTGATTCTGGGGTCGGCGAGGCCATACGCCAGGTCGACAAGCAGATTGACCGCGACATACATCAGGGCGACGAACAGCACAAAGGACTGGATCGGGCCGGAATCCTTGGTCATCAACGCGGTGACCGCGTAGTTGCCGATACCCGGCCAGGCAAACACACTTTCGACCACCGCATTTCCGGCCATCAGAAATCCGAACACGATGCCCAGGATCGTGATTACGGGGATCATCGCATTGCGCAGGGCGTCGCCGTAGATCACCGTGTGGCGCGGCAATCCCGCGGCCCACGCCGCCTTGATGTAATCGGACTCAAGGATTTCGAGCATGGTGGAGCGCACCATGCGCGCCACCGGCGCCATGACGCTGATACCTAGGGTCGCCGCCGGCAGCATAAGTTGATACAGGCTGGAGCGAAGCGCGATCCAGTTGCCGGTCATCAGCGAATCCACGACGTAGAGTCCGGTGATGTGCGTCGGCGGCGTGATGCCGGATCCAAGGCGGCCGAGCGGCGGCGGCGCGAGGTTGAGAAGATAGAAGAAGACATAGACGAAGAGCAGCCCGGTCCAGAAGCTCGGCATCGCCACGCCGGTGATGCCGACCACCCGGCCGACATGGTCGATGAAGGTGTCGCGGTGGACGGCCGACAGGACACCAAGCGGAATCCCGATCACGATCGCGATCAGCAGGGCGGCAAGATTCAATTCCAGCGTCGCGGGGAGACGCTGGATGAAGTCCTGGGATACCGGCCGCCCGGTCGACGAACTCTCGCCGAGGTCGCCATGGAACAGGCCGGTGACGTATCGGAAATATTGCTCCGGCACCGAACGGTCCAGCCCCATCTGGTGTTCCATTTCGGCCAGATGCTCAGCCGTCGCGAACGGGCCCGCCTTCACCATCGCTGGATTGCCCGGCAGCATGTAGGTCAGGAAGAAACAGATCAGGCTGACACCGAACAGAGTCGGCAGCACAAGCGCCAGCCGACGGACGAGGTAGTTCAAAAAGCCCATCCGTCAGCTACTCCGTTCGCACAATTGTCGCTCGCTCAGGCGAGCTTCATGTTGAAGTAACGCTCGAACGTATCCCAGCGTTTTTCGATGCCAACAAGGTCGGTTCGCATGACCCGCGTCCAGTTGTCGTACCAGAGGAGTCCCCACACCGCGTCGCCGATCAGGAGTTCCTGGAGGCTCTTGACCGCGGCCATGCGCTTGGTCTTGTCGGTCTCGTGCATGTTTTCGTCGATGAGCTTGTCGACCGCCGGATTGGAATAGAACGCGGTGTTGGTGCCCTTGGCGGCGCTGTGGAAGTTGAAGAACAGGTGATAGAGCGGATCGTTGATCCAAGACTGCCAGGACTCTATAGACAGCTGGTGGCCGCCTTTCGAAGCGACCTGGCGGAATGTGGCGTCGGTCTCCTTGGTGATGTTCACCTTGAAGCCGATCTTCTCCAGCTCGGTCTGGATCCAGACTGCGGCCTGCTCATGCGGCTGCCATCCCACTCGCACCGCCAGGTCGACGTTGATCGGGGTCTTTCCGAACCCAGCCTCGCTCATCAGTGCCTTGGCCTTTTCGATGTTATACTTGTAGGGCGACAGTGAGGCGTCGTAGCCGGGCGTCAGGCTCGGCACCGGGCTCTTCATCTCGCTGCCGTAGCCGTACAGCACGCTCGGGATGATGGCCTGGATCGGGATCGCATAGTTGATCGCCTGGCGGACCTTGACGTTGTTGAAGGGCTCCTTCTGCGAATTCATGCAGAGCCAGTGACATGTGGTGTCCGGCACGGTGACGATCTTCAGCCCGGCCTCGTTTTCCAGGCTCTTGACGTTGCGCGGCGACAGACCCGGCCGGCCGACGACTATATCGACCGCCTTGCGTTTGAGCAGCAGCACACGGTCGGCCTCGTTGGGGACGAACTTGAAGACCACGCGCTCGAAGAACGGGGCCGGGCGCCAGTGTCCGCTTTGCGCGTCGATCACGATCTCGACACCCGGCTCGTTCTTCACCAGCTTGTATGGACCTAGACCGGCGGTATTGCGCTTCAGCCAAGCCGTCGCCCACGGATCCTCAGGCGTGGCGTTCGCCTTCACCTCGTCGGGATCGAGCAGGGCATTGTTGATCAGCGCCATGGTGTCCAGCGTCATCGGACTCGGCGCCGGCATGTTGATGGCTAACGTGAACTCATCGCGCACCTCGAACTGTTCCGGCTTGGTGACGCGCAGCAGGCGCGGAAACAGGATCCGCATGTAGCCCGGCGACTGCAGGCCGCGATCAAACAAATATTTCACCGCGGTCGCGTTGACCGGCTTGCCACTCGGGAATTTCACGCCCTTGCGGATGCTCAGCACCAATGTCGCGTCGTCCTTTTCGAACGCGTAGGATTCGGCGATGCCGCCTTCCATCTCGCCGGGCTTCGACTGCGAAAGGCCCGGCTTTCCGACCACCGGCTCCACCCTCCACATCAGCGGGCTGTCGTAGATGTTGGCCTGAATGGTGTAGCCGCCGATCGACTTGAACGAGGCCGGATCGAGGGTGTCGATGTCGGTGTCCCACGCCACGGTCAGCGTGCGTTTTTCCTCCGCGCCGGCCGGGACAGGCAATGCGCCCAGCGTCAGGGTCGCTGCACCTGCAGCGGTAAGCTTCAGGAAATCCCGTCGATCCGAATAATTTTCCATGACTGCCCTTCGTCGATGTTGAGAGGAGGCTACGGTGGCATGATCTCTTGATGGCGGCTGTCCCCAAGCCGCCGGCTTGCCAAATTGCTGCCTTGCAGTATTGATCATGTCCCAGTATTGTCAACCAATGTTTCACCTAATGGAACAGGTCAAAAGTTGAGCACGCTCGGAAACGCCGCATCCATCCTTCGTCTGTTCACGCCGGACCGGCTCGAGATCTCCGTGACGGACGTCTCCAGGATGGTGGGCATTCCCAAGAGCTCCGCATCGCGTCTGCTCAAGGCCATGCTGCAAGAGGGGCTGCTGGCCCGGCACGAAAACTCGCCGCGCTACAAGGTCGGCAATCTGCTGTTCGAGGTGTCGCAGCTCTACCGGCTGAATTCCTCGCTGATCGAACTGACCGATGACGTACTCAAGACGATCTGCGGGGAAACCGGACATACCGGCTACCTTTCCATTCTCGACGGCGCCGACGTGCTGGTGATCCGGATGCATCAGGGCTCTCACGCCCTGCGCGTCTTCACGCCGCTCGGGCAGCGCGCGCCGGCATTCGCAACCGCAAATGGCCGTACCCTGCTGGCGCGGCTTTCGGACGACGACGTGAGGGCCATCCATGCCGATGGCCTCGGCATGCCGTCGCCCAACTCGCCGCAGAGCATCGACGAACTGCTCGCCGCCTTGGTCGAAGTCCGCCGCAAAGGCTGGGAGGAAGCGGATGACGAAGCGATCCCCGGCGTGGGATCGATCTCCGTCAGCGTGGTCGACCCGAAGCTGCGCGAATCGATCGGTTTCTGCATTTCCTATTCGGCATCCAACATCGGCACCGAGGAAAAGAATCGCATCATCGCGCTGCTGACGGCGGCGGCTCACCGTATTGCCGCGCGGTTCGATGACCCGTTCTTTTCGCATCTCATGCATGTCGTTCCCGCTGCCGGATCGGTCGCAGCGTGAAGCTCGTTCCGCAAGTCGTGGACGTCGGCGTCTTTCCTTTTGTTCGGTCCGGGTATCTTTGATGAGACAATTGAGTTCAGAGGATATCGAAGCACTTGCGGTCGGCGCCTGGATTCTGGGGACCGGAGGCGGCGGCAGCCCCTATCACGCCCTGCTGAATCTGCGTCGTCTTTATGCGGACGGCTCGCGGGTCGACCTGATCGACATCGACGAGTTGCACGATGACGATGCC
>JBDTKD010000126.1:0-3550 GCA_039935515.1 Bradyrhizobium sp. | reverse complement strand
GCGTAGAGGGGAGCGGGAGCCATGAACTCCAACTCCGGGTCGCGCGGGCGTGGTCCACCGCTGACGCTCGTCACAGGGACGACGCCGTTCCCTCGTGACCAAGGTCACAAAGATGTCGATCAAGCGGCGGCCATATCTCGCGATCTCGACTGGTCGATCCTTATGGCACGGGCGCAGGCCGGCGACGGAGCGGCTTATCGGCGGCTTCTGGAAGAAATAACACCTTTCCTGCGTTCGCTTGCCGCGCGGCGCCATCGCGATCCACACGATGTGGAAGACGCGGTTCAGGACATCTTGCTGACCATTCACGCGATACGCGTGGCCTATGATCCGACACGGCCATTTGGCCCCTGGCTGCTTGCGATCGCCAACCGCCGGCTTGTCGACCGCCTGCGCCGGCAAGGGCGCCGCAGAGCGCGGGAAACGGCTCTGACCGCCGCGCACGAAACCTTTTCGGACGGTGCAGCGAACATAGAAGAGAAAGCGGACTATCGGAGCCTTGAAGCGGCCGTCGAACGCCTACCCCATCGACAAAGACTGGCTATCCGGCTGTTGAAGCTCAAGGAGCTGTCCTTGAAAGAGGCAGCCGAAGCAAGCCAGATGTCCGTCGCTTCGCTGAAAGTGGCGACACACCGAGCCCTGCAGAACCTGCGCAAGATGTTGTTCGATCGGAGTGACTTGTGATCTCAACTCCCGAGTTGATCGCCGTGCTCACGGCCCATCCGGCGCCGGTCCGGCGCCTGCGCCCGCCGCTGGTTCGCGCGACCTGCTGGCTGCTGCTCGCGGCGCTGGTTCTTTTCCTGATGGCGATCGGTCATGGCATGCGCCCGAATGTGCTGCAGCGCCTGGAGGACTCCACGTTTGCGATCGGACTGACCGGATCGCTGTCAACCGGCATCCTTGCCGCGATCGCCGCATTTTTGGTGAGTCTTCCCGATCGATCGCGCTGGTGGTTCCTGCTGCCGGCCCCGGCGTTTGCCGTCTGGATGTCGACCATCGGCTACGGGTGCCTCACCAATTGGGTCGTTGTCGGACCGGACGGCATGCATTTGGGTGAGACAGCAAAGTGCTTTGCGACCCTGGTTTTGACCAGCCTGCCCCTTTCGCTCGCGATGCTGGCGATGCTTCGCTTTGCAGCGCCGCTCCGTCCTACGAATGCGATCTTGCTGGGCAGCTTGGCCGTAGCCGGCATCACGGCCACAGCCCTTTCGCTGTTTCATCCCCTGGACGCCACCGTCATGATCCTGGCGTTCAATCTGGGCGTTGCCTTGCTGATCGTCGGATCTGGCGGCGTGCTGAGCTTGTGGATGCGCTTGCGCGCCCAGCCTCGGAATCAGGACTACCCGGGTCTGTGAAACGCGTCGCCTCTGCCCCGAGCTCCGAAACACACCCAGCTAAACAAAATGCCGATGACGTAGTAACCTTCGAACGACGCTCAACGAACTAACCAACGCCGGCGAAGTCCGTCCAGGGAGCGGCTCTCCAGGCGTGTGAAGGAAATCTCAGATGATCAATAGACGTGTCATCGTTACAGCCATTGCTTTGGCTGCCGGTCTGGCGGTTTCGACCCCCGCCTTGGCATTCGAGAGCAAGCCATTCGACCTCAAGGCGTTCGAGGCCGCCCAGGCAGCCGGGAACCCCATCCTCGTCGAGGTCACGGCCCCCTGGTGCCCGACCTGCAAGGCGCAGAAACCGATCCTGTCGGAGCTGACGCAGAAGGCCAAGTTCAAGGAATTGATGGTGTTCGAGATCGATTTCGACACCCAAAAGAATCTGTTGCGAAAGTTCAACGTGAACATGCAGAGCACGCTGATTTCCTACAAGGGGGCACGCGAAGTCGGTCGATCGACGGGCGATACTAACGCATCTTCAATCGAAGCCCAACTCGACAAATCGATCTGAGGACGCCACATGCTCGCGACAATCGGCTTCGCGCTGCTGGCGGGAATATTCTCGACTCTTTCGCCGTGCGTGTTGCCGCTTGTTCCCTTGGTTCTCGGCGCGGCAGTCAGCGAAAACAGGTTCGGGCCCGCCGCATTGGCCGGCGGCCTTGCGCTTTCGTTCACCACGGTCGGTTTGTTCGTCGCCACCGTCGGTTTTGCGGCCGGGATCGATGCCGGGGTGTTTCGGACGGCCGCGGCCATTCTAATGACCGGGATCGGGATCGTGCTGATCGTTCCGCGTTTCCAGTCACAATTCGCCGTGGCATCAGGTCCCGTCGGAAACTGGGCTGAGCAGCGGTTGGGCGGACTTTCGACAACGGGGATTTCAGGGCAGTTCGCCGTCGGGCTTTTGTTGGGCATCGTTTGGGCGCCTTGCGTCGGGCCGACGCTGGGCGCGGCGTCCGTGATGGCCGCGAGGGGGGAGAATCTCGGTCAAGTCGCAGCGACGATGCTTGTCTTCGGAGTGGGCGCGGCACTGCCGCTTCTTGTTCTCGGGATGGTCTCGCGCGAGACGATGCTGCGGATGCGCGGTCGTCTCATGGCTGCAGGCCGCAGTGCGAAGGTCGCAATGGGCGGCGTCCTGATCGCCATGGGTCTCGTCATCCTTTCCGGCTTCGACAGATCCTTGGAGACGATTCTCGTGGACGCGTCGCCGGCCTGGCTCACCAGTCTTACGACACGTTTCTGAAGCAGCGATCGGTTCGCGATCGCTGCTTCCGTTCTCAAGGTAAAGGACAAGGTCATGAAATACCTAGGTATCAGCAAGTTGGTCGTGCAAGGGATGGCGCTCGCGGCAGTCATCGCCATCTCGGCGGGTGGAAGCTTCGCGGCATCGCCGCTCAAGATGAATTTCATCACTCACGCGGCCTTTTTCTCCGCGGAAACGAAGCAACCGAGGGTTATCGACCCGCAGGTGTTCGTTCATGACGGGGCGGCGGTAGAGGCTGTCGGCCCACAGGGAATTAAGCACGTGTCGGGTCTTCGCCCGGCCCTCATCGAACAGGACGCCAAGACCTCCATGGTCTATACAGCAGACGACAAGCCATTGGGCTTCAGCCTCGGAACATGGCTGGGTGCGACCGGCTCCGTCATGATATCCGAGGAAGGCCGCAACCCCAGCTTGGTCGCAACCTTTGCGGGCTTGAAACCGAAAGGGCAATACAGCCTGTTCGAGAATCATTTCGACGAGAAGCCTGTCGGTTTCACGCCGATGGATGGAACGGGAGAAGCGAACAGCTTCGCGGCCCAATCGGACGGAACGGCGAAGGTTTCGATGACGCTAACGCACGTCCCGACTCATGCGAATGCCGTGCTGCTCGTCTACCACAGCGATGACCGGGCACATGGGCTGGATAGAGGGCACATCGGTGTTGATGCCCACCACCAGCTGATCGCCCGACCCGAATGAGGTCGCGTGCATGGGTTCCACCGCGGCGATGGTTTCAATCTGGAAGACGCCGCCTCGGCGCGAAGCTCTGCAGGCGTCGCGATACATATTTTGTCGAGGCGCAGGCCATGCGGAGTGGATAGGTGCCGACCAACTTCGACCGATATCAGCGGATTGCGCCACTTTACGACCTGCTCGATCTGCCATTCGAATATGGACG
>JBDTKD010000125.1:0-12821 GCA_039935515.1 Bradyrhizobium sp. | reverse complement strand
GCGGTCTACTGCGACAGCGATGTGCTCAACCTGCCGGTGCCGGGCGCGGAGATCGACTATGACGGCGACCTCACGCCCATCATCCAGCAATGGACCTCGGTCTATGCCGCCACCGAAGACGTGCACGACGCCGCGCGGTTCGAACGCGAAGTGCCCGCCGACAAGCGCGTGCACACGCGGGGCATCGAGGTCGGTCAGATCTTCTACTTCGGCACCAAATATTCCGAGATGATGAAGGCCATGGTGGCGGGCGCCGACGGCGCCGAAGTGCCAATCCACGGCGGCTCCTACGGCGTCGGCGTGTCGCGGCTGGTCGGCGCCATCATCGAGGCCTGTCATGACGATGCCGGCATCAAATGGCCGGAGGCGGTCGCGCCATTCAAGGCCGCGATCCTGAACTTGAAGCAGGGCGCCGAAGATATCGATGCCGCCTGCGAAAAGCTCTACCGCGAACTCACGGCGAAGGGCATCGAGGTCTTGTATGACGATACCGACCAGCGCGCCGGCGCCAAGTTCGCCGCCGCCGACCTGATCGGCATTCCCTGGCAGATCCTGGTCGGCCCGAAGGGGCTTGCCGAGGGCAAGCTTGAGATCAAGCGACGCAGCGACGGCATGCGCGAGAATCTGAGTCCAGCCGACGTGCTGGCGCGCCTCTCCGCGTAACGAACGATCCACCGCTGAAGCCGCCACGCCGGTGCGCCGGCCACAATCGGCGAAATCGTCCCGGGGAACCAAATTGGCCCGGACCGGTTGATGTTAAGCATCGCTTGACACAACGTCAACGGATAGGTTACACTCCAAAGAGTAATTCGGGTGCCAAGCCGGTGATTAAGACCTTTAGAAACAAGGCGCTCGCTGAGCTATTCGCAAGCGGCAAGTCAGCAAAGATAGCTGCCAGCATGCACAAGCGCATCGTCGTCCGTCTTGACGCGCTCGACAGCGTGACCTCGCCCGAGGAAATGGACCGCCCCGGATACAATTTTCATCCCCTCCGGGGGAAGCCGAAGAGATATTCGGTTCACGTAAATGGTCCGTGGTGCATCACATTCGAGTTCGGTGGAACTGACGCCCACCGGGTGGATTTTGAACAGTATCACTAGGAGCGCGCCATGTCGGAATATAAGGCCAGCCGAGACCAGTCCAGGTGCCCCTCCCATCCCGGTGAGGCCATCGATGATATTCTGGCGGACATCCGTGTCCCCAAGAGAGATATAGCTGAGAGGATTGGAATTTCTCGGCAGCATTTGCACGAGATCATGACTTGTCACCGGCCGCTTTCCCCGGAGGTGGCCGTTCGTGTCGCTGCCCTGCTTGGCGGGAGCGCGGAGTCTTGGCTGCGGATGCAGGCTGCTTATGACGCGTGGCATGCATCGCGCAGCGTCGACGTATCTCGGATAAAGCGACTGGAAAACGTCTGAGGCGAGGGCGCCACAGCCTCCGCTGGCCGATGACGCGCTCAAAATCGTGAGGCGCGGGGCCGACAAGGAAGATCGGCGGGCGAGCATGAGCGGGGGTCGGAAATGTTCGTCGTGCGGGAAGACACTCTGGAAGGCGAGCAGACCCGGTCCCTTTTGGCAATGCACCTGACCGGAATGCATGCGAACTCCCCACCGGGAAGCGTTTTCGCTCTCGATGTATCCGGCTTGCGAGCCCCAGAGGTAACCGTCTGGACAGCATGGCATGGCGATCTAATCGCCAGCATCGGGGCGCTGAAAATGCTCGATAACCTCATTGGCGAGGTCAAATCCATGCGCACACATCCTGCTTTTCTTCGCATGGGCGCCGCGGCCGTGATCTTGGAGCGCATCATCGAGACGGCACAGTCGCGGGGCGCGAAGCAATTAAGTCTTGAAACAGGGAGCGGACCTGCGTTTGAACCCGCACTCGCATTGTACCGGCGTCGGGGGTTTGTGAACGGGGAAGCTTTCTCCGACTATGAGCGGAACGCTTTTAGCCATTTCCTCCACCTGAGCCTTTGATGAACATGCGTGTAGCAGCCCTTGCGACATGACCACAAAAAAGCCCTGGCGAATTACTGCGCGCAGCATGCCGATCAGATCGAGATCAACAAGAAGGTCGTTTCCGCTTGGGACGAAGCACTGGCGGAGAAAGCGCGCGTCAAGAGGCTGCGCTGGGTGAAATAGGTCTTTGGCCTGACGAATCAGTTACACAAGGGCGGCGGCTCGTTTTCGCCGCCTTTTTCTGTTTTCCCCCTGCAAGCGATCTGGGGAAACCGTTTTGGGAAACCGAAAAATACCGGTGGGAAACCGCTGAAAACGCTCGGAAAGCCCAATTCGTGTGAAATTCGACCTAGGGATGCAGCCATGAGCGAGCCAGTTCGGACCCTACCCTTTGCGCCATTCGAATGGCTCATGTCGGGACGCTATTTGCGTGCGCGTCGCAAGGAAGGCTTCATTTCCGTTATCGCGGGCTTCTCGTTCCTCGGCATCATGCTCGGGGTCGCCACCCTGATCATTGTGATGGCGGTCATGAACGGTTTCCGCAAGGAACTGCTGGACAAGATTCTCGGCCTCAACGGACATTTGCTGGTGCAGCCGCTGGAATCGCCGCTGACCGACTGGAAGGATGTCGCCGACCGTATCAGCCAGGTCGCCGGCATCCGGCTTGCCGCCCCGGTCGTCGACGGCCAGGCGCTGGCATCCTCGCCGTTCAACGCGGCCGGGGTTCTGGTGCGCGGCATTCGCGCCAACGATCTCGACAACCTCACCTCGATCGCCAAGAACATCAAGCAGGGCACGCTCGAGGGTTTCGACCAGGGTCAGGGCGTCGCCATCGGCCGCCGGCTCGCCGATCAGTTGTCGCTGCACGCCGGCGACAGCATCACGCTGGTGTCGCCACGCGGGGCGGTGACGCCGATGGGCATCACGCCGCGCATCAAGCCGTACAAGGTCACGGCGGTGTTCGAGATCGGCATGACGGAATATGACTCGACCGTGGTGTTCATGCCGCTGGCGGAGGCGCAGGCCTATTTCAACCGCGCCAACGACGTCACCGCGATCGAGGTGTTCACCACCAATCCCGACAAGATCGACGCATTCCGCAAGAGCGTGACTGAAGCCGCCGGGCGGCCGATATTCCTGGTCGACTGGCGGCAGCGCAACGCGACCTTCTTCAACGCGCTCCAGGTCGAGCGTAACGTGATGTTCCTGATCCTCACCATGATCGTGCTGGTGGCGGCGCTCAACATCGTCTCCGGCCTGATCATGCTGGTCAAGGACAAGGGCAGCGATATCGCGATCCTGCGCACCATGGGCGCGTCGCAGGGTTCGATCATGCGGATCTTCCTGATCACGGGGGCGGCGATCGGTGTGGTCGGCACCCTGACCGGACTTTTCGTCGGCATGCTGGTGTGCCTGAATATCGAATCGATCCGTCAATTCCTGTCCTGGCTGACCAGCACCGAACTGTTTTCGCCGGAGCTCTATTTTCTCTCCAAGCTGCCGGCCGAGATCGATTTCGGCGAGACCAGCGCGGTCGTCATCATGGCGTTGACCCTGTCTTTCCTCGCCACGCTGTACCCGTCCTGGCGTGCGGCCCGCCTCGATCCCGTCGAAGCGCTCCGGTACGAGTGAGGAACAGATGGGGCAGGGGGCAGAAGATGTACCGGTCGTCTATCTCCACGAGATCAAGCGCCAGTACACCCAAGGCGAGACGGTGCTGACCATCCTCGATGGCGCCAAGCTCGCATTGTGGGCGGGACAGTCGGTCGCGCTGGTGGCGCCCTCGGGTTCGGGCAAATCGACGCTGCTGCATATCGCGGGCCTGCTCGAGAGTCCGGACGACGGCGAAGTCTATGTCGGGGGGACCGCGACCTCGGGACTATCCGACGTCGAACGAACCCTGATTCGCCGCACCGATATCGGCTTTGTCTATCAGTCGCACCGGCTGCTGCCGGAATTCTCCGCCCTGGAAAATGTCATGCTGCCGCAGATGATCCGCGGTCTCAAGCGCGCCGAGACCGTCAAGCGCGCCACCGAGATCCTGGGCTATCTCGGGCTCGGCGAGCGCGTCAAGCACCGGCCGGCCGAACTGTCGGGCGGCGAGCAGCAGCGGGTGGCGATCGCGCGCGCCGTCGCCAATGCGCCGCGGGTGCTGCTCGCCGACGAGCCGACCGGCAATCTCGATCCGCATACTGCGGATCATGTGTTCGGGGCGCTGATGCAGCTCGTCAAGGCGACCCGGGTGGCGATGCTGATCGCAACCCATAACATGGATCTGGCGGCGCGGATGGACCGGCGGGTGTCGCTGGAAGCCGGCCGAATCATCGAACTCGGGTAGCCTTGGCCCTCAGCCCGCATCCGTCGATCGTGCTTCGCTGATTGCCCGTCGGCCTTCGCTGTCATCCTCGCGAAAGCGGGGATCCAGTACGTCGCGGCCTCGCGGTCAATCTGCGGTGCCTGCGAATACTGGGTCGCCCGGTCAAGCCGTGCGATGACGGCTGAAGGGGTGTGGCGAGCCGCTTCAGCGGCGGCGACGGCGTTGGACCGCCGGCTTCGAACGCGGATAGACGTAATAGGGATTGATGAGGCACTCCGCCGAACGGCCCGATGCCGTGGCGTTGCATTGCGGCAGCGAAGTGAAGCGGCAATCGAAATAGTTGATCCTGCCAAAGACCTGCATGCAGACCGGATAATCCGGATCGTAGGTCTGGGCTTGCGCAGGAGCGGCCGCGGCAACCGCGGCGGCCGTCAAGATCGCCATCGTCAGGACCCGCATCCAACTCTCCTTCGGGACAAATGGCCGCGACCCGGCGGCAGCGCCGCGCTCAGTCGGCGGGATAGATCGAACGCGGGCGAGGCTGGCGGCGATCCACGGGCATCTGGCGGCCGCCATCGTAATAGGGATTGGCGATGCAGGTGAGAAGCCGTCCCGACGCGGTGGCCTGGCACTGTTCGTAGGTCTCAAAGGTGCAATTGCTGAGGCCGGGATAGTGATCGCCTTGAATGCAGAAGGGATAGCGGGTGCCGACGGCGTGGGTCGGTGCGGACCCCACCAGCGCCAGTCCACTGGAGGCCAGCAAGGCCAGAACGACGTTACGCATGGAAGTCTCCCTACGGCCGTAGCCCTTTATGGTATCGATTCCGCAGCGTTAACCCAAGCCGGGCAGGCGGGTCGCCGTCAACTCACGTTTTGCGGTGGCGAGGCTTGCCGGCCTCGTGGGGTCGTCTCGATTGGGCGGCAAGACCCGTCTCAAGCTGGCGGACTTCAAGTCGCAGTATCCATTTGTGGTCCGGAAATAGCGCCTCTTAACGGCTGTTTTTGGCCCATAGGCAACCATATCTCGGTTGTAATGATGACGACCGGCGATAAGGTGAGGCCGTGGAATCGATCGCCGCATGTGCATATTGAGGGCTGCCCGATGAGACACTTTGAATCGAGCAAGAGCAGGAAGATGAAACTTGTGGTTGTCCCCGGCATGGGAGACAATGGCTTTTGGTCTACGTTCAAAAAGCCCCCGGGGGGTAGAATGTACGCAATCGCTTTTGACCTAGATATTGAAGCTCTGAAAATTCACTATCACAATGCAAGCTACAACAATGCTTACGAGGACATCCGCAAGGTTTTCGAAGCATACGGCTTCGCGCGCCAGCAAGGAAGCGTCTACTTCGGCAACGATACTGTAACGCCAGTTACCTGCGTTCTAGCTGTTCAAGAGGCTCAGAAAACGCACCCGTGGTTCGGCAAGGCCGTCCGCGATATCCGGATGCTTCGAATCGAAGAGCACAACGATTTGTTGCCCGCTATCGCTCAGCAAGAACTTGAGCTTGAAAAGCAAAAAGCAGCCGGCAGCTAGGCTATCCACCTTACCAAAACACAACAATTAACTATCGGGGTTATTTTCCAAACTGACCCACTACCACCGCTTGACTCCTAGAACAAAAACGGAACAATGTTCCCGTTACGTTCCAACAGCAGGGAGGCGGGAAATGTTGAAGATCTTTGTCGAAGAGGCGGCGGCGCTGGCGTCGATCACGCTGTTTGTCGGGATGATCGCGGTGTGGGCGCAGCTCATTTCCCAGCTTTGAGCTCGCTAGCAGGCGCTCTGGGCTGCTGCGCCCACGGCCGCCCTGGGGAAAAGCCGGATGGCGGGCTGGAATGGCCGGTTACGCGTAGACAGGTTTCGCAGCAGGCGTCACCATTGAAGGGCGAGTCGCCCTTTGGACGGCTTTCGATCCCTTAAAGTCCGATGACCGCCGAAGCCGATGACGCAGAAACCTGCCGCAACCATGTCCAGTGCCGGATTCATCCATCTCCATGTCCATTCGGCCTATTCGCTGCTGAAGGGGTCGATCAAGATCCAGAAGCTGGCGGAACTGGCCAAGGCGGACCGCCAGCCGGCGCTGGCGCTGACCGACACCGACAACATGTTTGGGGCGCTGGAATTTTCGGACAAACTCGCGGGCTATGGCATCCAGCCGATCATCGGCTGCGAACTCGCGGTCGATTTCGGCGACCAGGATCCCAACGCGCGCAATGCGCTCGCCGCCGGCCCGGCCCGGATCGTGCTGCTGGCCGCGCGCGAGCGCGGCTACCGCAACCTGATGCGGCTGAATTCGCGGGCGTTTCTGGAAACGCCGACCCACCAGGCCCCGCACCTCAAGTTCGAATGGCTGCAGGGGCATGCCGACGACCTGATCGCGCTCAGCGGCGGGCCGGACGGCCCGATTTCGCTGGCGCTGGCTGCCGATCAGGGGCAGCTCGCGGCGACGCGCTGCGAGCGGCTGGCGAGCCTGTTCGAGGACCGGCTTTATCTCGAATTGCAGCGCCACGGCCTTGAGAAGGAACGCCGCGCCGAGGCCGGCCTGATCGATCTCGCCTATGCCAAGGGGCTGCCGCTGGTCGCGACCAACGAGCCGTATTTCGCCACCGCTGACGATTACGAAGCCCACGACGCGCTGCTGTGTATTGCCGGCGGCCGGCTCATCGCCGAGACCGATCGCGACCAGCTCACGGCGGATCATCGCTTCAAGACCCGGGCGGAAATGGCGGTGCTGTTTGCCGACGTGCCGGAGGCGCTGGCCTCCACGGTCGAGATCGCCGAACGCTGTGCGTTCCGCCCCATGACGCGCAAGCCGATCCTGCCGCGCTTCACCGTCGGTGCGGGCGCCAATGCCGCGGATGCGCAAAGCGACGAGGCGGCCGAGTTGCGCCGTCAGGCCGAGGAGGGCCTGAGCAACCGGCTTCGGATCCACGGCCTCTCGCAGGGGGCGTCGGAGGAAGACTATCGCGCGCGGCTCGCATTCGAGATCGACGTCATCACCCGCATGAATTATGCGGGCTATTTCCTGATCGTGGCCGATTTCATCCAATGGGCGAAGTCCGAGGGGATTCCGGTCGGGCCGGGCCGCGGCTCGGGGGCGGGCTCCCTCGTCGCCTATTCGCTGACCATCACCGATCTCGATCCGATCCGCTTCGGCCTGCTGTTCGAGCGGTTTCTCAACCCCGAACGCGTGTCGATGCCGGACTTCGACATCGATTTCTGCCAGGACCGCCGCGGCGAGGTGATCGCCTATGTGCAGCAGCGCTACGGTCGCGACCAGGTGGCGCAGATCATCACGTTCGGCACGCTGCAGGCGCGCGGCGTGCTGCGCGATGTCGGCCGCGTGCTGCAGATGCCGTATAGCCAGGTCGACAAGCTGACCAAGCTGGTGCCGCAGAACCCCGCCGCCCCGGTGACGCTGGCCGCCGCGATCGCCGGCGAGCCGAAGCTGCAGGCTTTTCGCGACGAGGACGCCGTGGTGGCGCGCGCCTTCGATATCGCGCAGCGCCTCGAAGGCCTGACCCGGCACGCCTCGACCCACGCCGCCGGCATCGTAATCGGCGACCGGCCCTTGAGCGAGCTGGTGCCACTCTATCGCGACCCTAAATCCGAC
This sequence comes from Bradyrhizobium sp., assembly GCA_039935515.1. GTDB lineage: Bacteria > Pseudomonadota > Alphaproteobacteria > Rhizobiales > Xanthobacteraceae > Bradyrhizobium. The sequence goes on along the minus strand of JBDTKD010000125.1, from coordinate 4,926 downwards.
ATGCCGGTCACCCAGTTCAACATGAAATGGGTCGAACCCGCAGGGCTAGTGAAATTCGACTTCCTCGGCCTCAAGACGCTGACCGTGCTCGACGTCGCGGTGAAGCTGCTGAGGCAGCGCGGCGTCGAGCTCGATCTGGCGACGCTGCCGCTCGACGATGCCGCCAGTTACCAGATGCTGGCGAGAGGCGATGTGGTCGGCGTGTTCCAGGTTGAAAGCCAGGGCATGCGGCGCGCGCTGGTCGACATGCGGCCCGACCGCTTCGAGGACATCATCGCGCTGGTCGCGCTGTATCGGCCGGGTCCGATGGCCAACATCCCGACCTACTGCGCCCGCAAGCATGGCGACGAAGAACCGGAATATCTGCATCCGATGCTCCAGCCGATCCTGAAGGAAACCTTCGGCGTCATCATCTACCAGGAACAGGTGATGCAGATCGCCCAGGTCATGGCCGGCTATTCGCTCGGAGAGGCCGACCTGTTGCGCCGCGCTATGGGCAAGAAGATCCGCTCGGAGATGGAAAAGCAGCGCGAGCGCTTCGTGTCGGGCGCGATCGAGCGCGGCATCCAGCCGGGGCAGGCCGACACCATCTTCGAATTGCTGGCGAAATTTGCCGACTACGGCTTCAACAAGAGCCATGCCGCGGCGTATGCGCTGGTGTCGTACCACACCGCCTACATGAAGGCGCACTACCCGGTGGAGTTCCTCGCGGCGTCGATGACGCTCGAACTCAACAACACTGACAAGCTGTCGGAGTTTCGCGCCGAAGCGCAGCGGCTCGACATCAAGGTCGAAGCGCCATCGATCAATCGCTCCGGCGCCACCTTCGAGGTCGACAACGGCATCATCTATTACGCGCTGGCGGCGCTGAAGGGCGTCGGACCGCATGCGATCGAACTGATCGCGGAGGTCAGGCGCGAGGGGCTGTTCACCTCGCTGGCCGATTTCGCGGCACGGGTGAACCCGCGCGCGATCAACAAGCGCGTGATCGAGAGCCTGGCCGCCGCCGGGGCGTTCGACGCACTGGATTCCAACCGCGCGAGGGTGTTTGCCGGTGCCGAAGCAATCCTTGCGGCATGCCAGCGCAACCACGAAGCCGCGACCATGGGCCAGAACGACATGTTCGGCGGGGCGGTCGACGCGCCGACCATCATGCTGCCGCAGATCGAGCCATGGCTGCCGGCCGAACGGCTGCGGCGCGAGTATGACGCGATCGGATTCTTCCTGTCCGGCCATCCGCTCGACGACTACGCGACCGTCCTGAAGCGGCTGCGGGTGCAGTCCTGGGCCGAATTCTCCCGCGCGGTCAAGACCGGTGCCACCGCCGGCAAGGTTGCCGCCACGGTGGTGTCGCGCATGGAACGCCGCACCAAGACCGGCAACAAGATGGGCATCATCGGGCTGTCCGATCCGACCGGCCATTTCGAGGCGGTGCTGTTTTCGGAAGGGCTCGCGCAGTACCGCGAACTGCTGGAGCCGGGTGCTGCGGTGTTGCTGCAACTCGGCGCCGAATTGCAGGGCGAGGACGTTCGCGCCCGGGTGCTTCACGCCGAACCGCTGGACGATGCCGCGGCCAAGAGCCAAAAAGGCCTGCGCATCTTTGTTCGCGACACCAGGCCACTGGAATCGATCGCCAGGCGGCTGCAGCTTCCCGAAGCGCCCGCGCCAGGCGGCGCCAACCGCGGCGCCCCGGCCAGCCCGGTCTCCGCGTCCGGCGCTGACGCCGACGTCTCGCTGGTGATGATGCTTGACCTCGAGACCGAAGTGGAAATGAAGCTGCCGGGCCGCTTCAAGGTGTCGCCGCAGATCGCCGGCGCGATCAAGGCTGTCGCCGGCGTGGTGGACGTGCAAACGCTGTAGGAGATTTCAGATGTGCAATTTGTGCCGCGAAAAGCTGTCACATCGGACCGCGGCTTCCCGACGCTCTTTCGTGGTCGGCGCGGCCTCGACGATCGGGATGTTGCTGGCGGACGCGGCCGGCGCCAAGGAATCCAAGGCGCCGCCGAAGCCGCAGAACGTGCTGTCGCCGGATGCGGCGCTCGAGCGCCTGCATCAGGGAAATTCGCGTTATGTCGAAGGCAGGTCGCGGCGTCACGATTTCAAGCATGAGCGGGAGGCGCTGACGGGTGGCCAGAACCCGTTTGCCGGCATCCTGAGCTGCGCCGATTCGCGTATCGCGCCCGAATATGCCTTCGACAGCGGTCGGGGCGATCTCTTTGTCTGTCGCGTGGCTGGCAACTTCGCCAATACCGAAACCATCGCCAGCCTCGAATACGGCGTCGCCGTGCTCGGCACGCCCTTGATCCTCGTGCTCGGTCACGACAGCTGCGGCGCGGTCGACGCGGCGATCAAGTCGCTCAAGGACGGCACCACGCTGCCAGGACATATGCCTTCGCTGGTTACCGGCGTTGCCCCCGCGGTGAACGCGGTCTTGCATCAGGGCGGCGATACGCTCGGCAAGGCGATCTGGCAGAACGTGATCGACAATGTCGCCAAGCTGCGTTCGGCGACGCCGATCCTCAGCGTCGCGGTTGAACAAAACAAACTCAAGGTGGTTGGTGGCATCTACCGGCTCAAGAGCGGCCGGGTGGATATGGTCGCCTGAATGCCCCCTGTCGGCGCGCGTGTGTCACGCGTAAAGCTTGTTGGCAGAGTTTTCGTTCAAGCGATGTTCAGCTAGCATGCGTTCAATACGCCGACATCGGACTTAAACCGTGAGTGGCCCTTGCCTGTAACCAAGACAGTTTCGATTTTCTCGCTGTGTCTGGCACTCTTTTTCGGGTTTGCTGGGATGCTGAGTTCCGTCGCCGCTCAGCCGCCGGAAAAGCGGATTGCCCTGGTCGTCGGCGACGGTGCCTACGCCAAGTCGCCGCTCGCCACGGCGGCTAACGATGCCGGCTTGATCGCCCAAACCCTGCAGGCGGCGGGATTTGACGTGGTCGGGGCCCGCGACCTCGACGGCGATACCCTGCGCCGAAGTTTCCGCGACTTTATCCAGAAGGCCGAGGCGTCAGGTCCGGATACGGTCGCGATGGTATATCTCGCCGGTTACGGAATACAGCTCGCCGGCGAGAACTATTTCATACCTATCGACTCCGCGCTCAATCGCGATGTTGACATTCCAACCGAAGGATTGCGGATCAGTGACTACATCCGCCAGCTTGCATCGCTTCCGCTGAAGGCCAGCGTCGTCGTGCTGGACGCCGCCCGGCAGCAGCCTTTCATCGAAGGTGGCGAGCCGATTGCAAGCGGCCTCGCTTTGGTCGAGCCGGAAGCGCATATGCTGATCGCATTTAACGCCGCGCCGGGCACGATCGCCGCCGCAGAGCCGGGGCCTTATGGCGTTTACGCACAATCTCTCGCAGAGATGATCCGGACCGGCGGATTGTCGCTGCCGGAGGTTTTCAACCGCTTGCGACTGCGCGTCAACGAAACCAGCAAGGGTGCGCAGGTGCCTTGGGACGCCGAAAAGATCGACGCTCAGTTCATGTTTTTCGATCGTGCGCCGAACGCGCCCGCGCAGGCGCTGCCGGATCAGGCTGCCGCGGTTCGCGACAAACCGATCCGCGATCTCGGCGTCCAGGATGCTTACGCCGCGGCACTCGATCGCGACACCTTGCGCGGCTATGAAGATTTCCTGGCTGCCTATCCCGGCGATCCGGTCGCCAAACGGGTGCGCGCGATCGTCGCCGCGCGGCGGGAAGCGCTCACTTGGCTTCGCACCTACCGCACCGACACGCCGCAGGCCTACTGGTCGTACCTGCGGCGCTATCCACGCGGACCCCATGCCGGAGATGCCCGTCGGCGTCTCGCGATTCTCACCGCTCCGCTGGAGCCGCCGCCGTCATTCGCGGTCATCGAATACGACGTGCCGCCGCCGCCGCCCGACGAAATCGTCTATGTCGACCGTCCGGTGCTGATGTTCGGCGATCCGGAGTTCGACTTTACGCCGCCGCCGCCGCCGCCGCTGTTTTTCCTGCCGCCACCGCCGCCGGATTTCGTGATCCTGGAACCGCCACCGCCGCCGATTGGATTGTTCATCCTGCCGCAGCCGTTCTTTGTGCCGATCCCGGTTTATGTCCGGGCGCCTGTTTATGTCGCGCCGCCGCCGAACAACATCATTTTCGCCAACATCCACAACACGACCGTCATCAACACCGTCATCAACCGGCCGCCGCAGCCCGGTCCGGCTGTGCCCGGCGCCGGTGATGTCCAGCCCAACGTCAAGGGAGGCGCCGCTACCCCGTCACTGCCGGGCGCCAAGGGCGCGCCGGGCCAGGCCGTTGTGAGACCGGCCGGCGCCGGTCCGGCGCTACCGACCGCGGCCGCGCAAAAGGCCTCGTTGATCCGGCAGGGAAAACTGCCGGTGCCGCCGAGCGCTTCGATCAATCCCGCCGCCAAGCCGGCCATTTCGGGCGCACCGGCCGGGCAGAAGGGCGCGCCAAATGCGCCGGTACCCGCCAAAATATCTCCGAATGCGCTGCCTGCGGGCCAGGCATTGCCGAAGGCCAATGCTCTGCCGGTCCCGGGTGCCAAAGGCGCGCCTCCGGTGCCTGCGACCGCCACGGCTCCGGTTCCGGTCAAACCCAATCCCGGCGCCGAGCTGGCTCCTCGAAATCAGCCACTGACGGCCCCTCCGGGCGCTGTGGCACCTAACCTCCCCGCAGCGGTTCAAGGTCGGAAGGGGCGGCCCGGATCGAATGCACCGGCATCGGTCGGTGGCCAACCGAAGGCTGGCGGTTCGGCCCAGCTTCCTGAAGGAAAGCCGGTCGTTCCGGAATCGACACGAAGGCCGAACGTCGTTCGACCGCTGCCGCCACCACCCAAACCGGCCCTGGCAGCTCCCAAGTCGCTTCCGCCGGCCGCGCCGAGGCCGCAAATTCAGCGAGCTGAGCCGCCGCGCCGGGCCGCGCCGCCGCCGCGACC
>JBDTKD010000124.1:0-6719 GCA_039935515.1 Bradyrhizobium sp. | reverse complement strand
TCCGTAGCTGTGCAGCAATTGTCCCAACAGCAATCCCGCTGGCCCGGCGCCGATGATTGCTACTTTTGTCCGCAATACTTGCTCCCAAGGCTGTTGTAGGTTGGCGGCGGTTGCGGCTGCAGCGGTGGTTGCCGCACGGTCTTGCAATGATAATTATATCATATAACAATATCCGCAAAGGGCCTTGAAGCCCGATGCCGCGAGGGAGGAAGCCGATGAGGAAAGCATTTCTGGCGTTGCTGTTGGCCGCCAGTGTGACGCCTGCGTTCGCGCAGGACAAGACCGTCACCATGAAGGTGTCGCTCTGGGTGCCGCCGGCGCATCCGCTGGTGCCGGCGACGCAGGCCTGGGCCGCCGATATCGAGAAGGCTTCCGGCGGAACCATCAAGATACAGGTGTTTCCTTCCGAGCAGCTCGGCAAGGCATTCGATCATTACGACATGGCGCGCGACGGTATCGCCGACGTCACCTACGTCAATCCCGGCTATCAGCCCGGCCGCTTCCCGATCGCCGCCGCCGGCCAGCTTCCCTTCGTGTTCTCCGACGGCAAGAAAGGCACGTTGGCGCTCAACGAATGGTATCACAAATACGCGCCGACGGAGATGAAGGACACCCATCTTTGCTTCGCGTTCATCCACGATCCCGGCGCGCTGCACGGCAAGAAGAAAATCCTGGTGCCGGGCGATCTCAAGGGCGTCAAGGTGCGTCCCGCGCAAAGCACCATCGGCGAAATGGTGACAATGTTCGGCGGCACCAATGTGCAGGCCTCGGCGCCGGAAGCGCGCGACGCGATCGAGCGCGGCGTAGCCGACGAAATCACCTTCCCCTGGGGCTCGATGTTCCTGTTCGGAATCGACAAGGCCGTCAAATACACCATGGACGTCCCGCTCTATACGACGGTGTTCACCTACAACATCAACCTGGCCAAATACAACTCGCTCTCGCCGGCGCAGAAAAAGGTCATCGACGACCATTGCACGCCGGAATGGGCCTCCAAGGTCACCGATCCCTGGACCGATTTCGAGTTCGCCGGCCGCGCCAAGATGAAGGCGCTGCCCGGCCATGAGGTCTACGAGCTGACGCCGGACCAACTCGCCGAATGGAAGAAGGCAGTGAAGCCGCTGCACGACAGCTGGGCCGAAGCCGTCAAGAAGGCCGGCGGCGATCCGGCCGCCATCGACGCCGATCTGCAGGCGACGCTGAAGAAATACAACGCCGGGACTTGAGGGCCGATGGGGCCAGCTAAGCCGTCATGCCCGGGCATAGCCGTACGAAGTACGGCGTCGCTTCCGCTCGCCTATGTCCCGGGCATCCATCAAACCAAAAGGCCGTCATTGCGAGCGCAAGCGAAGCAATCCATGGCGCGGCAAGCGGAGGCATGGATTGCTTCGTCGCTTGCGCTCCTCGCAATGACGGCTGAGAGTTTTGTCGCTGCGGGAGGCAAGACGTGGATGGCCGGGACATAGGCGAGCGGGAAGCGAGCCCGTACTTCGTACGGCCATGCCCGGCCATGACGGGGAGATCAATGGTTGGTCCACGTAGCAGGCGAGTCGGTCCATGACCGCCAATCCCGAAGTCTCGCGCGATGGCGCACTGCTCGGCCCACCCGAGCCGGCGCGCAAGGACTTCATGGATCGCTTCATCGATACCATCGAATGGATCGCGGCGTTCTTTGTTGGCATCGTCGCACTGAACACCTTCACCGCGGTGTTCATGCGCAAGTTCTTCGCGGTGACGATACCCGACTACTATAATTTCGGCCAGTTCATGCTGGGCATCCTGATTTTCTGGGGCATCGCCGCCACCAGCTATCGCGGCACCCATATCACCGTCGATCTGGTCTGGGCCAATGCGACGCCGAAATACCAGCGCTTCATCGACGTGTTCGCGACGCTGGTGCTGCTCTTCGTGGTGACGGTGCAGACCTATACGCTGTTCGACAAGGTGGCGGCCACCCGCGCCGAGCATATCGTGACCATGGACCTGCAGGTGCCGATCTGGCCGTTCTTCCTGGTGTCGTGGATCGGCGACGTCTCGGCGGTGCTGCTGATCGCGATCCGGACCTGGCGCCTGATCTTCCATCCGGATCAGATCCACGATCCCAAGATCAAGACCGCGGAGTAGCGCGGCATGAGCAACGAGGCCGTTGCCCTGACCGGCTTTATCAGCCTGTTCTCGCTGATGTTGCTGCGCGTCCCGGTCGGCATGGCGATGGGCCTCGTCGGCATCACCGGGTTCGGCTACCTCACCGGGCTCGCCCCGGCATTGAAGCTGGTCAGCCAAACCACGATGCGCACGGTGACGGATTATTCGTTCGGCGTGATCCCGATGTTCCTCTTGATGGGCGCGTTCGTGTCGGTCTCCGGCATCAGCCGCGAACTGTTCCGGGCCGCCAACACCTTTGTCGGGCACTGGAAGGGCGGCCTCGGCATCGCCACCATCGCCGCCTGCGGCGGCTTCGCTGCAATTTCGGGCTCTTCGGTTGCGACCGCTGCGACCTTCTCGGCGGTGGCCTATCCGGAAATGCGCCGCTTCGGCTATCCGCAATCCTTCGCCACCGGCGTGATCGCGGTGGGCGGCACGCTCGGCGCGATGCTGCCGCCGTCGACCGTGCTCGCGGTCTACGGCATCATCACCCAGCAGGACATCGGCAAGCTGTTCATCGCCGGCATCGCGCCGGGACTGCTGGCGATCATGATGCACATGATCACCATCGGCATCATCGGCGTGGTGCGGCCCGGGTTCCTGCCGGCCGGCCCGCGCGCTTCCTGGCGCGACCGGCTGGCCGCGCTGCGTGACGTCTGGTCGCCGCTGCTGCTGTTTCTGTTCGTGATCGGCGGCCTCTATGGCGGCTTCTTCATTCCAACCGAGGCCGGGGCGGTCGGCGCGGTCGGCGCCTTCATCATCGGTATCCTCAGGGGCAAGCTGACCAGAGACGGCATCCTGCAGTCGCTGCTGCAGGCGACGCGCACCGCGGCCGCGGTCTTCACCGTGCTGATCGGCGCGCTGTGCTTCGGCTATTTCCTAACCATCACCCAGACGCCGCAGAACGTGACCGAGTTCCTGACCGGCCTCGGCATCGGCCGCTATGGCGTGTTGGCGCTGATCCTCTTGATGTATCTGGTGCTGGGCTGTCTGATGGATGCGATGGCGATGGTGATCCTGACGGTTCCGATCGTGTTTCCGGTGGTGACGGCGCTCGGCTTCGATCCGATCTGGTTCGGAATCGTCATCGTCATGACCGTCGAGCTCGGGCTCATTCATCCGCCGGTCGGCATGAACGTGTTCGTCATCAAGAGCGTGATCAAGGATGTCAACATGTCCACGATCTTTGTCGGCGTCTTGCCGTTCGTGGTGACCGACCTGATCCGGTTGGTGATTCTGATTCTGTTTCCGCTGCTTGCGACCTGGCTGCCGCAACGAATGATCGGGTAACCCCATGGCTGTTCCGACGCTTTCCACCAGATATGTCTTCACCATTACCGCCCGGATCGGCGGCGTGACCTCGGCCGGCGACATCGGCCACGGCGTCCGCCGCATCATTCCGGTTACCGGCGGCGAGGTCCGCGGCGAGAGTGTCAATGGCAAGGTCTGCGCGTTCGGCGCCGACTTTCAAATCATCCGGCCCAACGAGCTGATCGAACTCGAGGCGAAATACGCCTTCGAGACCGACGACGGCGCGGTGATCTATGTCGAGAACAAGGGCCTTCGCTTTGGCCCGATCGAGCTGCTGCAGCGGTTGAAGCGCGGCGAACCGGTCGACCCCCGGCTGATCTATTTCCGCACCGTGCCGAAATTCGAGACCGGGAGCGAAAAATACCGCTGGCTGATGGAAAACCTGTTCATCGGCTCGGCGGCCCGCCACGCCGACCGCGTCGTGGTCGACGTGCATCAGGTGCTTTGACGACAGGCCGTCATTGCGAGCGGAGCGAAGCAATCCATATCGCAGCAAGCGGGGGCATGGATTGCTTCGTCGCTGCGCTCCTCGCAATGACGGGCGAGAACTGGTTACTGCGGCCCGTTCTTGACTCTCCCGGAAATGGTTATAAAACATAACTATTTCGGGACAGGACGCAAAACACGATGGGAAACGCCGCTGCCGCCGCGACCGCCGACCGGGCGGCGTTGCTCAAGATCGAGACATCGGGTTCGGTATTGACCGTGGGGCTCAACCGCCCGGCCAGGCGCAATGCGTTGAATGACGGCATCATCCTTGCCGTCCACGACTGTTTCGCCAGCCTGCCGGATCATATCGGCGCCGTCGTGCTCCATGGCATCGGCGATCATTTCTCGTCCGGCCTCGATCTGTCGGAACTGACCGAGCATGACGCCACGGACGGCCTGCGGCATTCGCAGATGTGGCATCGGGTGTTCGACCGCATCCAGTACAGCCGCGTGCCGGTGATCGCCGCGCTCCGGGGCGCGGTGATTGGAGGGGGGCTGGAACTTGCCTGTGCCGCGCATATAAGGGTTGCCGAGCCGTCCGCCTATTTCGCGCTGCCCGAGGGCCAGCGCGGCATTTTCGTCGGCGGCGGCGGATCGGTGCGGTTGCCGCGGTTGATCGGGGTCGCCCGGATGGCCGATATGATGCTTACGGGACGGGTTTATTCCGCGACCGAGGGCGCATCTTGCGGCTTTACGCAATATCTCACCGCGGAAGGCAACGCCTTCGCCAAGGCAATGGAGCTGGCCGCCCAGGTCGCGCGCAATGCGCCGCTGACCAATTTCGCCGTGCTGCAGGCGTTGCCGATGATTGCGGAAGCCAATCCGCAGACCGGGCTGTTGATGGAGTCGCTGATGGCGACGGTGGCGCAAAGCGACAAGGAAGCCAAGCTCCGGATTCGAGCGTTCCTCGATCGCAAGACAGCCAAGGTGAAGCCGAGCTGACATGAGCGCAACAGCCGACATGCCGGGGCTGGCCGGAAAGGGCGAGATGGCGAGGGGCGCCGGCAAGCCGCATCCGCTGCGCGCGATTTCGTTCGGCGATCCCCAGGTGTCGGTCGAGCGCCGCGACGACGGCACCATTTATCTCCGACCCAAAGTTGCGCTCGGCGACTATCCGATCCGCCTGACCGATCGCCTGCACCATTGGGCCGGGTTGCAGCCTCATCGCGTTTTCATAGCCGAACGCGACGCAGGTGGCGGCTGGCGGCAGATCACCTACGCGGAGCTGCTGGATTCAGCCCGCCGGATCGGCTCGGCGCTGCTCGCGCGCGATCTGTCGGCGGAACGACCGGTCGTCATCCTCTCCGGCAATTCGATCGACCACGCGCTGGTGGCGTTTGGCGCGATGTATGCCGGCATTCCGTATTGTCCGGTGTCGCCCGCCTACTCGCTGGTTTCCAGGGACTACGGCAAGCTGGACTTCCTGATGAAGCTGTTGACGCCCGGCCTGGTGTTCGCCGCCGATGCCGGCACCTTCGCCGATGCGCTGTCGGCCAATGTTCCGGCGGCGACCGAGATCGCGGTCTCGCGTGGCGCAGTGCCCGGCCGCCGGGTGACGATGCTGGCGGATTTGCTGGCGACGCCGGAGCATCCCCGCCTCGATGCGGCGCATGACGCGATCGGTCCCGACACCATCGCGAAGTTCCTGCTGACATCGGGTTCGACCGGCAATCCGAAGGCCGTCATCAACACGCAGCGAATGATCTGCGCCAACCAGGTCATGCTGCGCGAGACGCTCGCCTTCCTCAAGAATGAGCCGCCGGTCATCGTCGACTGGCTGCCGTGGAACCACACCTTCGGCGGCAATCATAATGTCGGGCTGACGCTGTTCAATGGCGGGTCGATGTATCTCGACGAGGGCAAGCCGATCCCCGGCGGTATCGAAGAAACGGTGCGCAATCTTCGCGAAATTTCGCCGACGGTCTATTTCAATGTGCCGAAAGGCTATGAATCGCTGTTGCCCTATCTGCGCGACGACGCCACGCTGCGCGCGAGATTTTTCCATCGGCTGGACGCGATGTTCTTCAGCGGCGCGGCGTTGTCGCCATTCGTCTGGAACAGTCTTGATGAACTCGCGGTGCAGGAAACCGGATTTCGCGTGCCGATGCTGACCGGGCTCGGCGCCACCGAAACCGCCCCGATGTTCATGTCGGTGCGGCCGGCCACCAGCCGATCCGGCCATGTCGGGCTTCCGGTGTTCGGCAACGATGCCAAGCTTGTCCCCAACAACGGCAAGCTGGAGGTTCGCGCCAGGGGGCCGAATGTCACGCCGGGCTATTGGCGTCAGCCGGAACTGACCGCGAAGGCGTTCGACGAAGAAGGATTCTACAAGTTCGGAGATGCACTGAAACCGGTCGATCCCGACGATTTCAGCGCCGGCTTTGATTTCGACGGCCGCATTGCCGAGGATTTCAAGCTCGCCAGCGGCACCTGGGTCAGCGTGGGTCCGCTGCGGGCGCGGTTTATCGCGGCCTGCGCGCCACTGGTGCGCGATGTGGTGATTGCCGGCATCAACCGCGACGAGGCGTCGGCGCTGGTGATCCTCGACCTCGACGGCTGCCGGCTGATCAATCCGGCGCTGCCAGCCGATGATCTGATGGCGGCGGCGTCCGATCCGCTGATCCTGGCGGCGTTTCGCGAACGGCTGGTGAAATTTCTGGCGGGATCGACCGGTTCATCGACGAGGGTTACACGCGCCGTGCTGATCGATACGCCGCTGTCGATCGATCGCGGCGAAGTCACCGACAAAGGTTCGATCAACCAGCGCGCGGTGC
>JBDTKD010000123.1:0-3878 GCA_039935515.1 Bradyrhizobium sp. | reverse complement strand
CCGCGCAAGGCGCGGCTCCTCACCATGAGGGTCTGAGCCCTCATCTTGAGGAGCAGCGCATCTCGAAGGATGAAGCCATTGCGGTCGAAATTGCGCTAGACTAGTGGAGCTAGCCGCTGCTGAAGGTGCCGCTGCGGTCGCTGAACAGATCGAGCGATGGTACGGCGCCGGCGTTGGCGGCCTGCGGCGAAGCCCCGCCGGCCTGCGATGTCGCGGGCGCAGCCGGGGTCGCCGAAGCAACCGACGTCAGGGATGATGAATTGCCCCATAATTCGTGAATGGCAGGCGAGATCGGTTGCGCGCGCTCGCCGGCCTGGAACAGCGAGCGGAAGATCGGATCGGCCGGTGCCGACGCGTTGGTCGCCGTCGACGCCGAGGCCACCGTGACCGGTGCGACCGATCGCGCGTCCGGAAAGCTCGACAGGTAGGCCGCATTGCCGGCCGGCGCCGCGGCCGCAACGCTCGTGGCCGCCGGTGTTCCGCCCACCGAAGCCATCGCGGCGCGCGTCGCCGGGGAACTGGCGGCCCCGGCATAGCGCGCGGTCAGCACCGAATAGACTTCGGAAATGTTGCGCGCGCGTCCGCTGTGATCGTAGAAGATCGACCGGTTCGCCGCGGCGGCGTTGGGAAACAGCCGCGCCCCCGAAGCCTGCGGGTTATCCTCGGCGTTCGTGATCAGCTTGGCGGCACCGCCGACGCCCATGAAATGCGCCATATAGAGTTCGCTCTCGGTCGGGCGGCGGCCGATCATGCCGGTGAGCTTGAAACTGTTGGACTGGGTCAGCACGCCGGCCATCGCCGAACTGGCGTCGGGATCGTCCCGCAGATTCATGATCGCGCGCCGTGCGGTCGGATCGCTGACCGAATAGCTGCCCGAGGAGGACTTGGTGATGGCGTCGGCGTATTGACCGTAGCCGAGCTGCGCCCCGGCCTCCTTGACGGTGCCGAGCCAGGTCTGATCGATGAATTGAAAAAGTCCCCCCGCCGACGAGGTCGAGGCGCTCGCCTTCGGATTGAAATCCGATTCCATCTTTGCTGTCGCCAGCAGATACCTGAAGCTGGTGCCGGTGGTGGTCGCCGCCTGCTTGATTGCGCCGGCAATCCGCGCGCGCGATGAATCGGCACCTGCCGTCACCGTGGCGTTTGAAGTGTCGACCGACATCCGTTGGTGCCCCGCCCTCTCCCCGCGAAACGACCGCCCGGCCCTGCAGGCGCTTTTCTCCCAAAAAGCGGCCGGGCCACCGTTACCCTGCGGCAGCGATGGTTAATGCGGAGTTAAGGAGTTCCGGGCGCATGCCAGCCGGCAATGACGGGCCGACTTCACTCGCGGTAGATTTCTTCCGGATCGAACAGCCGCTCGGCGTCCACAAACGACAATTGCGCCGCGCCCTCGCCGATGGAGACGGCGCGGTAGAAGCATGAGCGGCGACCGGTGTGGCAGGCTGCCCCGACCTGTTCGACCCGGATCCACACCGCATCCTGGTCGCAATCCATCCGCATCTCGACCACGCGCTGACTCTGGCCCGAGCTTTCGCCCTTGCACCAGAGTGCGTTGCGCGAACGGCTGAAATACCAGGCTTGCCCGCTGGCGATGGTCCTGCGCAGCGCTTCGTCGTTCATGTGGGCAACCATCAGCACTTCGCCCGAGGTCGCATCGGTGGCGACGCAGGTCACAAGCCCCGACGCATCGAATTTGGGCTGGAATGTCAGCCCTTCCTCGCGCTCGTTCGTTCCGGAAGACGTGGACACAGGCGGCCCCTCGTAAATTCAAGCGAGGGTCGGCTAGCGCTGCGGCCCTCGCACCATGGACAGGAAACGGGCCTGCTCCGCCGGATTGTCGCGGAACATGCCGGTGAAGCGGCTGGTGAACGTGACGGCGCCTGGCTTGGCGACGCCGCGCACCGACATGCAGGTATGCTCCGCCTCGATCATCACTGCAACGCCGCGCGGCTTCAGAATCTCGTCGATCGCAGCCGCGATCTGGGCGGTCAGATGCTCCTGGGTCTGCAGGCGGCGCGCGAAGATGTCAGTGAGACGCGCCAGTTTCGACAGCCCAACGACCCGCTCGACCGGCGTGTAGGCGATATGCGCCCTGCCGTAGAACGGCATCATGTGATGTTCACATTGCGAGGTGAACTCGATGTCGCGGATCAGCACGAAATCGTCATAGCCCGCGGTTTCACCGAAGGTACGGTTGAGCACCTCGGCGGGACACTGATGATAGCCCTGATAGAGCTCGTCGAAGGCCTCGACCACCCGCCGCGGCGTATCGAGCAGGCCCTCGCGGTCGGGGTTCTCGCCGATATAGTGAAGCAGGGTCTGCACCGCCTGCTCGGCTTCGGCGCGCGAGGGTCGCGGCTGGTCGGCGCGGACCGCGGCGGCGAGAAATTCCGAAGGGTCGAGCTCTGCCGAACGGGGCTCCGGGATCTTCGGGTCCGGAACCCTTGCTTCGGAAGGTTTGACGTCGGATGGCTTGCCCGGCCGTAGCGATTTGATCAACGCGTCCATGTCGACTCCGTTCGACCGGTCCTGTGACCGGAGTGTCACCGGCAGACGGGGCGGCTTGCCGCCGGACGCCTGAGTACCAAGATATTAAAGACCCGCAACGGCCCGGCTGGTTTCCATTTCAGCCCGCTTCGGGAAACGGCTGGACTGTATTTCAGCCGCTGCCACCCATATATAAGATGCCTGATCGCGCTCGCCAAGGGCGATCGCAGTGGGTAGACCGAGACCTCCGACTTATGCTGAACGACATTTACAACAAGCGCATCATCGAACTGGCCGGCAATATCCCCCGGCTCGGACGCCTCGCCGCCCCCGACGCCAGCGCCACCGCGCATTCCAGGCTGTGCGGTTCGACCGTCAAGATCGACATCAAGATGGACGGCCCTGTCGTCACCGATTTTGCCCATGACGTGAAGGCCTGCGCGCTCGGCCAGGCCTCGTCTTCGATCATGGCGAGCCATGTGGTCGGCTCCACGGCCAGCGAACTGCGCGAATTGCGCGAGACCGTCCGCAAGATGCTGAAGGAAAACGGTACGCCGCCGCTGGGCAAGTGGGCCGACATCGCGCTACTCGAACCGGTGCGCGACTACAAGGCACGGCACGCCTCGACCATGCTCACATTCGACGCCGTGGTCGATGCAATCGGCCAGATCGAAGCCAAGGCCAGCCAGCCGGCAGCCGCGCAGGGTTGAACGCCGACCGTCCCGAGTGATCACCGAGAGAATATGACGCAAAACTCGTCATGCCCGGGCAGGTTTTGACCGAAACCAACACTTGTTGACTGTGGAGATTTAAAGCCTGTCTCCACAACCACTTTTGTTGTGACTCGCTCGCCGTCCCCGGTCTAACAGCCGGATCGGATATTGGGGAATGAGGAACCTAAGGTACCGAGGGAGATGGAGCTGGTCCAGCAGCGTGCAGCCCTTCCGATGCATCTAGATCTAGAGTGAAGTGCGGAGGCCTGCTCTTCACGGCAGAAATGCCCAGAGAAACCACTTCGTCGCGTTCTCAATGAAAAAGGGCGGGCTGTCGAATTTTAGCGAAGGAGTTCGAATCTCTTCGTGCGCGCCATTATGCATTATCGATCAATGGTTTGTGTCGGCTCGGCCTTGCGCTGAGCGGTGGGGCCGGTTAGGCGCCGGGCTCATCCTCCCCGTGGACTCGCTCACCACTCAGCATTGGCTTCTATCGGTGACAGAGAGTATCGTGCTCCCGCCCAATTGGGACACGCATCATGCCAGCAAACCACTGATCATAAGTTAAAATTGAGTTTCGATGCAAACGCCTTTCTTGCAACGGTCGGTGTCGGCATATCTATAAAACAATACCTGAAAAACGAGCTGATTTTTGATCAGGGCGATGATGCTGAGACG